>WTKA01000063.1:26520-53468 GCA_011524605.1 Hyphomicrobiales bacterium
TATCGGCCTGTCACGCCGAGGGTCGCGGGTTCGAGCCCCGTCACTCCCGCCATTTCTTCTTAGAATTAGCATGTTTTTAGTTATTAAGACCTAGATGACGAAAGTCACTGCCCACGGGGGTGTAGCTCAGTTGGTTAGAGTATCGGCCTGTCACGCCGAGGGTCGCGGGTTCGAGCCCCGTCACTCCCGCCATTTTTATAAAATGCATTCTTTCATAGATCTATTATTTCACAAATATTACGTTCAAGACATTTGAAAACATGTCTATTTTCAGCATATCAAATCATCGCCTAAAACAATATCGCACATCAGATAAGAGCATTTTTGTCACTCATAGAACGCGTATAAAACGCGCTCTATTTAAATTATATCCTATGAAGACCTAACGCCTAAAGATTGAGTTCACCACGCCACGCACAATCGCTCTTCCTACTGATGAGCCTATTGCCCTTGTCACAGATTTAATTGCGGCTTCCCCTACACTTTGGCGATTGCTTCCTCTTCTGCTTACTTTTCTTTCTGCTTTTTCAGCGGCTTCTTGCGCTTCAAGCTCTGCCCTCAGCTTTGCTTTATGATCAGCTTTTTCTTTAAGAACTTCATAAGCTGATTTTCTATCTAAACTTTCATTATAACTTGTTCCAATCGGGCTTGCTTGCATAACCTGTTGACGCTCTTGAGGCGTTATAGGCCCCATTTGCGAAGATGGCGGGCGGATAAGTGTTTGCTGAACCATAGAAGGCACAGCTTTGCCTTGCAAAGTTGATACTAAAGCCTCACCGATCCCTAGCTGCGTAATCACTTCCACCGTATCAAAATTTGGATTTGGCCTAAATGTTTCCGCCGCAACTTTCACAGCCTTTTTCTCTTTTGGCGTATAAGCGCGCAAAGCATGTTGCACACGATTACCTAATTGAGATAAAACCGAATCTGGAATATCCATTGGATTTTGTGTCACAAAATAAATGCCAACACCTTTGGAGCGGATCAATTTCACCACTTGCTCAATTCGATCCATCAAAATTTTAGGCGCTTCATCAAAAAGCAAATGAGCTTCATCAAAAAAGAAAACCATTTTTGGCTTATCAGGATCACCAACCTCTGGCAATTCCTCAAACAATTCAGTAAGCAACCAAAGCAAGAATGACGCATAAAGCTGAGGCGTCATCATCAGCTTATCAGCCGCTAAAATATTGATAAAACCTTGGCCGTCATAAGTTGTGCGCATAAAGTCAGAAATTTTTAACGCAGGCTCGCCGAAAAAGTTTTCAGCTCCCTGCTGTTCTAAGACCAAAAGCCGTCTCTGAATAGCGCCAACAGAGGCAGAAGAAACATTACCATATGACATGGAAATTTCTTTAGCTCTTTGACCAATATCAATTAGCAGTTGGCGCAGATCTTTCAAATCCAAAAGCGGTAAGCTTTCATCTTCTGCTATTTTAAAGGCAATATTGAGCACACCTTCTTGTGTATTATTTAAATCCAACAAACGAGATAACAATAAAGGCCCCATCTCCGTCATTGTCGTGCGAATGGGGTGGCCTTGTTCACCAAATAAGTCCCAAAAGACAACGGGGAATTTACGATAGGCATAGTCTTCAAAACCGATTTTTTGCGCACGTTCTTCTAAAAAATCTTTTGCTTCCCCTTCTTTTGCAAGCCCAGAAAGATCTCCTTTAACATCAGCACAAAATACAGGAACCCCCATCTGGGAAAAGCCTTCAGACAGAATTTGTAATGTTACTGTTTTTCCTGTTCCTGTTGCCCCTGTAATCAAACCATGGCGGTTTGCAAGTTTTAAGGCTAAAAATTGCTTTTCTTCGCCAGCACTGCCGATGAAGATTTGATTTTGAACAGTCATAACAGCTTAAATCCTATAATGATGATTATATCTAAAATTGCTTTTCTTTGTCGCCAAGCAAAGAAATGAGCTATGGGACAACAGTAAATTATGGAAAAATAAATAGCAAATTTTTGCCTATGCAAATAGTTTTGATAAAAATATACGTGTTAATAAAAAGTTTTCCCCTTATTTTTACCTCTGCTTGCGCATGCTTCTTTAAATAGTCATCATTCAATGCTAAGTAATTCGGGTTATTTTTATTTGAGGAAATATTATGGACGAAATTATTGGCACAATTGCAGAGCAAGTTGGTATTGATGCAGGCGTAGCACAAAGCGCGATTGCTATCATTTTAAATTTTCTGAAAAGCGAAGGTCCTGACGCTGATATAGCAAAACTGTTTGAAGCAATGCCTGGCGCGGAAGCACTTGCTGAAACTGCAAGCGGCGGCGGTGGCGGCCTTATGGGCATGATGGGCGGTGCTATGGGCGCATTTAACCAGCTCAGCTCAACAGGCTTAGACATGGGTCAAATTCAATCATTAAGCTCTGTACTATTGTCAACAGCAAAAGAAAAAGCGGGTGAAGACACGATTGATAATATTGTGAGCAATATTCCGGGCCTTAGCCAATTTATGTAATAATATTTTCATATGATATGAGTATATCATCTTATTATACGCATGATCAAAGACCTGCCAATGAGCAGGTCTTTTTTATATTTGTCCCTTGCACTTCCATAAGAGTTGCGCTTAATCTATACTTGAAAAAGGGATAGACATAATGACAGCAAGAAAAGTTTGGGAAGAGAAAACTGGCTATGTTTTGAGCCTCGATAAAAATTCAACATCCCGTCATGAAACAAGCGATGGCATTTCACTGGCGCCCCTTTATTGCCCTGAAACCAATCAAAAAACATATGCACAACATGGCTATTTTAAAGATCAACCCTTCATTATTCATAGCTGTAAGATAAAAAATAATGTGCTAATGCCCAATGCACTCAAAGCCCTAATGAACGGGGCAACAGGCTTAGAAATTATTACAAATTCAAATGATGACGCTCAGGACTTAGACTTTTTAGCACAAATTGATTTTGACGCTATTTATTGTAGATTTAAAAATTTGGATTTTTCCCCAAAGCTCTATAAGGCTTTACTAAGCAGCTTTTCACAAAATTCTAACGCACAAAATATAAATTTAGGCCTTGACCCCTTTTCATCCATAGCAAAAACGGGCGGCTATTGCGTTCATGCTGGCGATCTAACAAAATATCTTACGTCAAAAATAGTAGATCATCATGCATCAAGCAAAATTTTTATGCTTAGCTCAGCTATTTTCCATGAGGCCGGAGCAACACCAGCTCAAGAAATTGCCATAATTGCCAGCGCTTATGATGAGATTTTATCTCATAGTTCTGACGATTTACCCCCTGAAGCTATCTGTGCATTGATTGAATTTGAGATTGCAAGCGAGGCTGATCAATTTGGGTCATTGGTTAAAATCAGAGCTTTAAGGCTGATTCTAGAGCATATTCATAAAGCGCGCAATATTACCAAACCTCTACCCAACATCCATGCTAGTATGAGTGCTCGTATGATTTCTCCTATGGATCCAAATGTTAATATATTACGTGCTTCGGCTGCTTGCTTCAGCGCAATTTTAGGCGGCGCTTTCTCAATTTCCTTGCTACCCCATACCTATTTAGAAAAAGGCTTAGATGATGAGCATTCAAACCGCATAATCCGTAATATCCAGCTCATGTTTAATGAAGAAAGCCATCTTAGTTTTGTCAAAGACCCTGCCCATGGCAGTGCCTATTTAGAAAACTATACGACACAGCTTTCAGAAGCTGCATGGGAAAAATTCCAACAGATCACAAGCAATGGCGGACTGCTAGAACAGCTCAAGTCGGAGAAAATTCATGAAGAATTATCTACTTCTGCAAAGATTAGAAGTGACAAGATTGCTCAAAAAAAAATTAAAATTACAGGTGTGAATATTTTCCCAAACCCAGATGAAGTCACAACAGCAGCTAAACAGCTTGAACAAAATTCAGCACCTGAATATAGCTATTGCAAACCGCTAACATCCCAGCGCGATAGTGAATCTTTTGAAAGTTTTTGATTTTATCTAAATAACATTGGCGAGCAAAATTTTAAAATTGCTGAAACATCAAGCTCTATTCTCATTAGCAATTGTGTCTGTTGCCATATTCATCATAGATAACACAGTCTGAACGATTGAATCCGCATCTAAATTAGCTTCCATATACATGCGCTCAGGTGATTTTTGATCAATATAGCTGTCTGGTAAAATCATTGAACGTATCTTGAGATTATTTTCTAAAATAAGATCATTCTGAACTAAAAATTGCTGTACATGGCTACCAAAGCCGCCCACACCACCTTCTTCAATAGTGATGAGATAGTTATGATTTGCAGCTAATTCTCGGATAAGATTTTCATCAAGCGGCTTAGCAAAACGAGCATCGGCAAGGGTTGGATTAAGCCCCTGCTTTTGCAGAATTTCAATCGCTTTTTCACATTCTTTCAACCGCGTACCAAAGCTTAATATGGCAACATCTCGTCCTTCTGATATCATCCGGCCTTTACCAATAGGCAAGACAACCCCTTTTTCGGGTAATTCACAGCCAACCCCCTCGCCTCTAGGATATCTAAAAGCAATCGGCCCTTGTGAATACTCAACAGCTGTTTGCACCATATGAACCAGTTCTGCTTCATCAGCCGCTGCCATTACCACCATATTCGGTAATGTTGCAAGATATGTTATGTCAAAGCTGCCCGCATGAGTAGGCCCATCCGCACCAACAAGCCCTGCTCTATCAATAGCAAAGCGAACGGGTAAATTTTGGATAGCAACATCATGCACTATCTGATCATAACCCCTTTGCAAGAAAGTCGAATAAATAGCGCAAAAAGGTTTAAACCCTTCTGATGCAAGACCTGCTGCAAAAGTCACCGCATGTTGCTCCGCTATGCCCACATCAAAGCAGCGATCAGGGTAGTTTTGAGCAAATAAATCAAGACCTGTTCCTGAAGGCATCGCCGCATTAACCGCAACAATTTTTTCATCATCCGCGGCAGCTTTGTTTAGGCTTTCTGCAAAAATCTTTGTATAGCTTGGTGCATTGGACTTAGATTTTGTTTGCTTACCCGTAATGACATCAAATTTTGAAACGCCATGATATTTATCTTTCGCTTCTTCCGCAGGGCCATACCCCTTACCCTTTTGCGTCACGACATGTACTAAGATAGGCCCACCTTCTACATCACGGACATTGCGCAATATTGGGAGCAAATGATCTAGATTATGCCCATCCACAGGCCCGACATAGTAAAAGCCTAGTTCCTCAAATAAAGTACCGCCTGTCCAAAAGCCACGTGCATATTCTTCTGCTTTTTGTGCCTTTTTTTCTAAAAAGCCTGGCAATTTCTTGGCAAGATCTTTCGCAAAATTACGAATATTTTGATAGGTTCCGCCTGAAATCAGCTTTGCTAAATAAGCGCTCATAGCGCCAACCGGCGGCGCAATTGACATATCATTATCATTTAAAATGACAATTAACCTTGCATTCATTGCCCCTGCATTATTCATCGCTTCATAGGCCATGCCAGCGCTCATAGCACCATCACCAATGACAGCAACAACATTATTATTATCTTTCTTCAGATCACGAGCAACGGCCATACCAAGACCTGCTGAAATTGACGTAGAAGAATGGCCTGCACCAAAGGGGTCATATTCGCTTTCTGTCCGCTTTGTAAAACCACTAACGCCACCTTCTTGACGTATCGTATGCATACGTTCACGGCGACCTGTCAAAATTTTATGAGGATAGCATTGATGACCAACATCCCAAATCAAGCGATCTTTTGGTGTATCAAATACGCTATGGATTGCTAAGCTTAGTTCAACAACCCCAAGACCTGCCCCAAGATGTCCACCTGTCTTTGAAACGATATCAATCGTCTCTTGCCTTAATTCATCAGCAACTTGGTGCAGCTCTTCATCGCTAAACTGCTTAAGATCGCTAGTCGATTGAACTTGGTCTAACAAAGGTGTATCCGGCATTATCAAATCCGTAATTTTCAAAATTTATAATTTATGTCTTTATGAATCAATATTGGCAGCTTCAAGGCCTGCAGCTTGGCCATTGCTATTCATGGAAATTTTTTCAACACGTAGTTCAGCATCTTTGAGCTGCTTTTCACAATGAGCACGAAGTTCTTCGCCTCTTTCATAAAAATTTATGGATTGAGATAATTCCACTTGGCCTGCCTCTAGCTTGCCGACAATGTGTTCAAGTTCCTTTAAAGCATCCTCAAAACTCATTTGAGTAATCTTTTTCATCTCATTTTGCGTCATATCCACTAGATCCATTGTTGCTTAAATTTGCGTACTGCATGCTCAGTCTTAATCTAATTTTAAAGATTTAAAAACCGCTTTTTTACGATTTTAAATAATTAAAGTACCTTGCATTTTATCAAAACAGAAGGAAGATCAAAAAAATGCATTCCATAATAACAGCTGACCGCTAGAGAGAAATAAAACTCCGATTCTAACTAAACGTGCACCACTCAGTTATCTACTTTATTCTTGCAATTTTTTGTTTCACATCAAAGAAAAAAAATAATCATTCCACTAAATTATCAATTCCATCAGAAATGATATCATTTTGCATAGATTTGATATGACATATAAGGCCTTCTTCTAAACCGGCAAGGTTATACCCGCCCTCTAAGACAGAAAGTGTTTTTCCTTTTGTCATATGTTTAACACCTTCTAATACACGAGAGGTTAGCAAACCAAAATCCTCACTTTCAAGCTCAACATTTGCCAAAGCATCATTTATATGCGCGTCAAAACCTGCGGAAAATATCAGAAAGTCAGGATTAAAAGCTTGTAAAGCTGGGATAACAAGATCATCAATAATTAACATATAATCAGCACCAGCTGTGCCTGGCAAAAGGGGGATGTTGACAATATTATCGAATCTTCCCTTTTCATTTGGCATGCCAGTACCTGGAAATAAAGGCATCTCATGCGTAGAAACATACAATATATCTGGATCATCCCAAATAATATCTTGTGTACCGTTACCATGGTGAACGTCAAAATCAAAAATCGCAACTTTATTGATATGCTTATTTTGAAGCGCCGTCCGAGCTGCAACGACCACGTTATTTATAAAACAAAAGCCCATTGCTGTTTCTTTTTCAGCATGGTGACCCGGAGGGCGTATCCCGCAAAATGCTTTTTTGACCTTACCCTCCACAATATCTCTGGTTGCTTGAGTAACGCAGCCAACACTGCTTAATATAGCATTTAAACTACCTGAAGAAAGATAGCTATCACCATCAATTTGCATGAGACCTTCTATATCAGTTGTTATGCTAAAAAGTTGATCAAGATAGCTTTGTGGATGAGCAAGAATTAAATCAGATCCATCGGCAAAGCCAGCATAGTGGCGCAAAACTTTATCAGGATCAATTATGTCAAATGCAGATATCACTGCTTTATGACGATCCGTTCTTTCTGGGTGACCATCAGGAACATGATGATTTAAGCAATAATCTGATGTATAAAGAGCTATATTATTCACACAAAAAGCCTTTACTAATTATTGCTTTGCCATTGAATGATAAAAGGAATGATCAGCCCTTACGATTTTGCCCTAAGCCCATTTTCTTAGCAAGATTTGATCGAGCTTGCGCATAATTAGGGGCAACCATTGGGTAATCATTGGGCAATCCCCAACGTTCACGATATTCTTCCGGGCTCAAGCCATAATGCGTTCTTAAATGACGTTTCAAAGACTTAAATTGCTGACCATCTTCAAGACAAATCAAATAATCAGGTGTTATAGATTTACGAATAGAAACCGCAGGCTTTCTTTCTACTTCAACAACTTCTGCTTCTTCTTCATCTAAGCCAACTAAAGCTTTGTGTACTTCGCGAATTAAGTTTGGCAACTCAGATACTTCAATACTATTATTGCCAACATAAGCAGCAACAATTTCAGTAGTCAGATCGCTATATTTATCCATGTTAATTGGTTGTTCTTGCGACATATTGTTCCTATTGTTCAATAGATTAATTATGCATAGCATTTATACTATAGTATAAAATATAATTAGCGCATTATATTTTAAATTGCAATTTATATTTTTGATGCAAAAATCAGTGCGAGTAATAATTTTATTATAAAATAAATCCTATTTTATAGTATATGTATAATATAGATAAATAATAATACAATAAAAAAATAGCATATAAGATAAATGTTAAATAGTGCACCAAGTAAATATTATTTTATCTTAGATACAGGATCTTCTTCAACATGACCTTGGATAGGGTTATCGCCAGAAATCAATGCTGCTCTTGCTAATAAATGCGCCGAAATTGGTGCTGTTAGTAGAAAAAAGCTAATCCCCGCAATAGCGCGCACGACAACAGACAAATCATCACCCACTATAGCAATTGCACATAACGCTAATCCTGATCCTAATGTACCTGCCTTGCTGGCCGCATGCATTCGCGTATATAAATCAGGTAAACGTAATAGCCCTAATCCCGCTGTTAATGCAAAAAAAGCTGCAAAAAGCAGAATAATACCAGCTATATAATATCCCATTTAATATCCCCCACTCTTATTATTCACTATCATCGCCAGCTTTCCGCATAAGAACATATCTTGCGAAAGCAACTGTTGCCAAAAATCCAACAAGACCGAGCGCTAATGCAATATCTAAATAAAGATAATGGCCTGTCTTAATTGCCATAACGCCAATAAAACCAATACCAAGGGAGACAAGGACATCAAGAGCAAGGATTCGATCAGATAAAGTGGGACCTTTTTTGAGACGTATCAATGTCATAATAAAGGCTATTATCAGAAAAAACAACGTTATCTCAAGGCATATGGCTAGGAAAGCTTGCCCTGATTCAATATTGAATAAATCAGTCATCTGCTTGAAATCTCCAAAATTTGGCGTTCAAACCCGTCTCGAATCGCTTGTTTTTCCGCTTCTAAATCATCTGTATTGACAACATGAATATAGAGTATTTCTCTATCTTTAGAAACATCCACACTAAGCGTTCCAGGGGTTAATGTAATTAAATTTGCTAATAACGTAATCTGCCAGTCTTCAGTCACAGTTAATTCATAGGCAAATAACGCAGGCTTCACATTCATAGAAGGCGACATAACCAAACGTGCAACCCGCACCGCTGACAAGACAATTTCATATAAAAATACAAAGAAAAGCTTTAAAATACGCCATCCTTTTAGAAAATAAGCCTGACTACCAAGCTGTTCCCTAATTAAGAAAAGAGCCAACATGCCAATTAAGAAGCCAAAAATAAATCCAACAAAGGTAAACTGTCCATTCACAACGACCCAAATAATTGCGAATAAAATGTTGGTTAGGAAAATCTTTGCCATTTAATGATGCCCCTCGCCCAATGTGTTTAAAATATAGTCAGTAGGATTTATAAGGCCTCTTACAGCTAACTCAGCGCTATCTATCAAGGGCGCAGGGAAAATGCCGATTGCAAATGATAAAGCAACAAGGAAGAAAGCAGTCATATAAGGTATCCCACCTTGATAATATAATGCTGTTCTATCTGCTGTCGGCGGCGGTAAAATTGCTAACGGCAAGCGCTCTCCCCAAAACATATGAATCCAGACACGCCCTAGCGCTAAGAGACTTAAAAAGCCCCCTAGCAAAACCGAAAATACAGATATAACCGTTAAATAGGTAGCGGACAGATCACTGACAACTGCGGCTTCAACGATATAAACCTTTGCCCATAGCCCTGAAAAAGGAGGCAAGCCTGCTATCGCAAACATAAGAGCTAAAAACAGCCCTGCAAGCCATGGATCCCGGCGATATAATGACGTTACACGATGGGTATCATAGCTACCACCACTAACCCTAATTAAACCACACACAAGATAGAGCGCTGTCATGACCAACATGGAATGAACCGCATATAAAATACTACCAGCCAAACCGCCGCCAATGCCAAGTGCTAGACCTATAATGATATTACCAATGCCTGCAATCACAAGATAGTTTGACATTCTACGAATATCTGTATGCGCAATAGCGCCGAGGCCACCAACAATGATTGTCAAAGCGCCTGCTATAATCAAGACATCTTGCATATAGCTCAATACAAGTGGCATAAGCATAACGGAAATTCGAATGAGTGCGTAAGCACCCGCTTTTGTTAGCAAACCCGCAAATAAGGCAGAAACGACAATTTTAGGGGTATGGTAGGACGCTGGCAGCCAGAAACTAAGCGGAAAGACAGCGGCTTTCATTAAAAAAGCAGTAATCATCAAAACACCGATCATAAGCAAAGGGCCATCGGTTGATTGCGCTGCTAATTTTTGCTGAATATCCGCCATATTTAAGGTGCCAAGATAGCCATATAAAAGACCAACGGAGATCAAAAAGAATGTTGTTGCGAGTAGATTTAAAAATGCATATTTGACGCCGCCATCAAGCTGCTTATGCCGCCCGCCCAAAATCATGAGACCAAAGGAGGCAATCACCATCACTTCAAACCAAACATAGAGGTTAAATAAATCGCCCGTTAAAAAACTACCCTGCACACCAGCCATTAACAGCATAAAAAGCGTATAAAAGCCAAAACGGCGCTCTGAATTATCAGTTTGTTGGCTTGCAAAAATAGCAATTGCCAGACCAACTATTCCCGCGAATAAATTCATTAATGCACCAAAGCTATCGACGGTAAAAACAATGCCGAAAGGTGCAGGCCAGCTTCCCATTGCAACGACTAAAGGCCCTTCTTGATTCACTTTTACAAGAAGAATGAAAGAAAGAATAGTTGTTAATATCATAAAGCCAATTGCTAAAACAGAATGTGCTTTAGGGCGATTACGCAGCATTAAAATAACAGCTGAAATAATCAACGGCAAAACTACAGGCAATATTGCCAACCAGACCGACCAGGAAACAGGATCTTTATATCCAACCAATTCACCATGCATTAGAGATGGTCTCCTAAATATATTATATGATTATAATAGGCTTTAAATTTCATTTTAATATCCCACAACGGGCTTAGGTGTATTTTCAGGTTCTGCCATCCGCAAAGCTGAATTATTATCATTCCCCAAATCTTGATAAGCTCTGTAAACAAGCACGAGTAAAAAAGCAAAGAAAGAAAAGCTAATCACAATTGCTGTTAAAATAAGCGCTTGAGGCAAAGGATTCGCCGTAATACCTTCTGGCGCATAGGCACCTTGGGCAATGATTGGGGGCACTTCGCGCACCAAACGACCTGAAGCAAAAATGAGCAAATTCACAGCATTACCAAAAAGGGCAACACCAAGTAAAAGACGAATAAGCGATCGGGACATCATTAAATAAATACTGGCAATAAAAAATACACCGACGAGAACAGCTAAAGGCCCTTCCATTACAACATCTCCTCTTTATGAGATAAATCGACAAAATCAGTCATAGGTGCGTTCCTCTAAACATAGGGCGATCCCTATCATGACGCCTGCAACAACGAGATAGACGCCAATATCGAAGAACAACACAGTTGATAAATCAATCTGGATATAAGAGGCAATATGCACTTCCCACCAAATACCCGTTAAAAAAGGGACTGATTTAAAAGCAGACCACAAGCCAGACAAGCCAGACATAACCAAGCCAAAAGCGGCAATGGAAAGCGGGCGGAAATAAAGCGCGCGCCGAACAGGTCCTACCCCATTAGAAATACCATAAATGGCAACAGCAGAGGCAGCAATCAAACCACCAATAAACCCACCGCCAGGTTCGTTATGACCGCGTAGCAAAACAAAAATAGAAAACACAATCATTAAAGCCGTTAACAAAGGCGTTATTGTTCTAAAAATTAGAGTACTCATAAAAGATCCTCATCATCATATTGATCCGAACGAATTTTCCAAGACTTCAAACGGATGAGAGCAAGAATGGAAACACCAGCTGCAAAGACAACAGCAATCTCACCAAATGTATCCATCCCCCGATAATCAACAATAATAACATTCACAATATTACGGCCATGGGCAATTGGCTTGCTATACTCTGCAAAGAAGGCTGATAGCTCATTATTAAATGGCATTTGCGTGACAGCAAGCAAAGCTACCATTAATGAGACGCCAATAACCGTTGCTATTGATAAATCAATGATATTATCCCGCAGCCCGCGATGATCCCCTTTATTTAAAGTCAGCCTTGTTAACACAAGCGCTAAGATCACAACAGATAAGGTTTCAATCATAAACTGGGTGAAGGATAAATCAGGCGCCCCAAAGAGCATGAAAATTAGTGCAACTGCAAAGCCTTGCGCACCAAGGGATAAGATAGCATCTAATCTTGTTTTAGCACGCACAACAAGAACAACCCCAACAAACGCAATGGCTAATACAGCAAGCTCATAGAATGTGAGTACTGAGAAATCAGGAAATTCTGGCACCACACCATTATCAATTAAAGGATATGCCATCGCAAAAGCAACAATTGCAAATGAAACTGCTAAATAGCGTCGCATTTCTCCATTTTGAATTTTAGTCGTAATCTTAAAGCTAAAACGAACAAGACCAGATATGAATTGGTCAAAGCCTTTGTCAGGCCCCCACCGTTTTTCAGAAAAGACTTTTGATAAGATATTACGAACCAAATCAATTTTCCAAAAAATCAGTAGACCCAAGGCAATCGTGAGCAAGGAAAGGAAAAGCGGCGTTTTAAATCCATGCCAAAGTTTCCAAGCGAAGGTAAATTCTTTGCCATAAACCGCCATAGCGGCAGGATTAAGAAATTTATCGCCAAAACAATAGGAACATAAAAGACCAGATAATATACCTAAAACAGCGAGAACAATTGGTCCTGCTAATAAAGATATTGGCGCTTCATGAATGAGATTAACCGCTTTAGCTGCTTTCACCTCTTTACCTAAGAAGGGCTTAATCGCGATCGCAACACCAACAACCATCATAAAAGCGTTGCCGATAATCACAGCACCAAGCAATGCCATATTACCATAGCCTAATAGGCCAGCATACATTTCCTCTTTTGCCAAAAAGCCAATTGCTGGAATAATACCAGCCATTGAAATAGCTGCAAGACAGGCGGCAGCAAATGTCCAAGGCATTAATTTGCGCAAACCACCTAGTTTTGTAATGTCACGGGTACCAGCTTCATGATCTATTGCCCCTGCAACCATGAACAAACACCCCTTAAATAAAGAATGGGCAACAAGATAAGCAATTGCCCCTAAAATGGCTGCCTTATAAGATGTGCCAATAAGCAACACGAGAAGCCCTAAAGAAGCAACAGTTGTGTAAGCGAGCATCAACTTCAAATCTTTTTGCCTAACTGCAAGCAACGTTCCTGTGATCAAAGTAGCAGCGCCAAAAAGAGGTAAGATTGTCATCCATAATTCATGCCCACCCATAACAGGCTGTAAACGCATGAGCAAATAGACGCCCGCCTTTACCATAGTTGCAGAATGAAGATAGGCTGATACAGGTGTTGGCGCCTCCATCGCATTCGGCAACCAAAAATGAAAAGGAACTTGCGCAGATTTTGTAAAAGCGCCACCTAATATTAATATAAGGGCTACCCAATAAAAGTCATGGTCAATAATCGAGATATCAGCATTAAGAAATGTTGATAATTCATAAATTGGCGCTCCTGTTTGCGTATAGCCCATGTGAGCAAGCACGAATAAACCTGCCAGCAAGGAAAGTCCGCCAAGCCCGGTAACAACAAGGGCTTGTATCGCAGAGCGGCGCGAAGCTGTTCTATGATTATCAAAGCCAATTAACATGAAGGATGTTATTGAGGTCATTTCCCAAAAAACAAATAAGGTCATAATATTATCTGCCAAGACAAGCCCTAGCATTGACCCCATAAACGCAAGTAAAAATCCAATAAATCGACCTACATTTTGATGGCCTTTTAAATAGCCCCCAGCATAGATGATGACAAAAGTACCAATGCCACTGATCAATAAAGCAAAGATTAAACTCAAGCCGTCTAAATAGAAGGTAAGCTTAAATTTATCACTCGCCCAGTCATAATAAAAATTATAGGTAGCACCATCATCTACAGTGAAAATAAATCCTGTAAAATAAACAAACAGTGTCAAAGGGACTAAGGCTAAGAGATAAGCTGCCAAATTCCCAGTCTTTTTAACAATAATTGGGGCAAATAAAGCCGAGATAAAACCAGCAAAAACTGCAATAATCATTTAATTACCAAACATATGTAGAGTTTAGATTCTTTACTATCTATAATTTATATCATCTAATGAATAAATATTGATGTTTTTTTTAAACAATATTTCCTAACGATTTTGAACATTTGTTCACAGAAAAATATTTTGATGTTTTTAAGGTAAATATAAAATAAATATTTCCACCCATTTTCAAACAACAAATAGCACTAAATGTCATTATACTCTTTATTTTCTACTATAAATATGGTGGACTAGTTTTACTTAATGGTAAAACAAGCTTAAGCTGCACTATTGGAGGCTGATATGCGTGAAATTTTGATAAATGGCACGGCTTATCAATTAGATGTTGATGGCGACACACCCTTGCTATGGGTTCTTAGAGATCATGTGGGATTGACGGGCACAAAATATGGCTGCGGCATTTCTCAATGCGGTGCTTGCACTGTTCATATCAATGACATGGCTGTTCGTTCCTGCTCTATCACACTTGATGAAGTTGATGGTGAAATTACAACAATCGAAGGGCTTTCAAAAAGCTCTGAATTCCACGCTGTTCAAAAAGCTTGGATAGAACATCAAGTCGCGCAATGCGGCTATTGCCAATCCGGTCAAATTATGGCTGCTGCTGCTTTTTTAGAACAAAATCCTGAACCAACCGATCAAGACATCGACCAAGCTATGTCAGCCAATTTATGTCGATGCGGCACATATCCTCGGATTAGAGAGGCAATCAAATCTGCTTCAAAACAATTAAATGGGATAGAAGCATGAAGAAAGTCATAAAAATAGCGAGGCGTAGTTTTTTAATTGGATCTGCGTCGATTGTTGGCGGCGTCGCTTTTGGCGTCTATGCTTATCATAAACCCGGGCATAATGTTTTAAAAGATAGTTTAAATGAAGGAGAAGCAGCGCTTACCCCTTATGTTAAAATCACCCCTGATGGTATTATCTTAACAACACCCCATTGCGATAAAGGGCAAGGCGCTTATTCAGTGCAGGCAGCTTTAATCGCTGAGGAGCTAGATGTTACCCTTGAAGATATACAAGTAGACCCTGGTGTGCCTGCACCTGTCTATTACAACACCGCTATTTCCCAAGAAACCGTGCCTTTTGCATCTACAGACAATAGCTTGATTGCAAATTCTGTGCGCACGACAATGGATGCCGCTATGAAGTTTACAGG
This sequence comes from Hyphomicrobiales bacterium, assembly GCA_011524605.1. Taxonomy (GTDB): domain Bacteria; phylum Pseudomonadota; class Alphaproteobacteria; order Rhizobiales; family WTKA01; genus WTKA01. Next base: position 41,816 of record WTKA01000063.1, read on the forward strand.
CATGCAGATCACCGGCGGCTCAACAACAGTCGCTGACAGCTATACCAAGCTGAGAGTTGCAGGTGCCGTCGCGCGCGAAACATTGAAACAGGCGGCATCACTTCAGTCAAACATAGCAGTTGAAAAGCTTCGCACAGAAAAAGGCCATGTAATTCTACCCAATGGCGATCAAATTTCCTATCTTGACCTCGCTCGCACAGCTGCAAATATTGACCCTGTCGAAGAGGTAATCCTTAAAGCTGAGGATCAATGGCGCCTCATTGGTAAGCCTATGCAGCGTATTGATATCGAAGATAAATCCACAGGCAAAATAAGATATGGCATCGATTTAAAGCTTGATAATATGTTGATCGCAACCGTCAAACAAAGCCCGACCAAAAATGGCGGAATAAAATCAATTGAGCTAAACAAGGCCGATCAGATGCCTGGCGTTGAAAAAGTCGTTCGCATAAACAACGCCATTGCCGTCATCGCACAAACAACTTGGCAAGCCTTCAATGCAATTGATGAAATTGAGATTGAGGGTAACAAGCCTGACTATCCCTTACATTCTGATGAGCATTGGCAAATATTAGAAAATTCATTTCAAGAAGAAAAATTAGCATTCATCGCGCGCGATGAGGGTGATGCAAACGGTGAAAACTTACTCAATTCGAACAAGATTGAGAGAGAATATCGTGCGCCTTATGTCGCCCATGCCCCATTAGAGCCCCTGAACGCCACCATTAAAGTCAGTGAAAAGAGAGTTGATGTTTGGACAGGGACGCAAACGCCCCAATTTTTAAAATCGCAAATTGCAAAAATCACCCAAATGGATGAGGACAATATCCATATCCACGCCATGATGATGGGTGGTAGCTTCGGTCACCGCTTAGAAACACTTGTGATGACACAAGCTGCTGAAATTGCCATGGCTATGCCAGGTACTCCTATAAAGCTTATCTATAAACGTGAAGAAGATTTTGCCCAAGATTTCACAAGACAAATTGCTATGGCAAAAGCAACGGGTCATATCAAAGGCAAGGAAATTATAGGGCTTGATCTTGGGATTGCGATGCCTTCAGTTCGGCAGTCCCAAACATCGCGACTTGGGCTTCCTGATGTCGGCAAAGACATGCAAATGGTTGCAGGCGCATGGGACCAGCCTTATACAATTGAAAATTATAAAGTAGCTGCTTATAAAGCAGGCCCCCTCCCCCCCGTCAGCTCTTGGCGCTCTGTTGGCGCTTCTAGCAATGCATTTTTTCACGATAGCTTTTTAGATGAGCTTATTCACGCCGCCGATTTAGATCCGATGGAAGAACGCATTCGCCTTATGTGGCATGAAAATTCTCGCAAAACACTTGAAGCTGTCGCGCAAATGTCCGACTGGAGCAGCCCGTTAGCAAAAGACAAAGCACGCGGCGTTGCATTTTGCCTATCTTTTGGCGTGCCTTGCGCTCAAGTTATTGAAATTAGCAACACGCCCAATGGCATAAAAATTGACAAGGTTTTTGTTGCAGCTGAAGTTGGAAAAATCATTGACCCAATTAATTTTGACAATCTCGTCAAGGGCGGCGTTGTCTGGGGCTTAGGCCATGCGATGAATTGCGAAATTACCTATAGTGATGGCATGGTTGATCAAACAAATTATCATGTTCATGAAGGAATGCGCCTTTATCAATGCCCGGAAATTTTTGTTAAAGGGTTAGAAAATGGTGAAAAAGTTAAGGGTATTGGCGAGCCTCCCGTTCCCCCTGCAGCACCAGCTCTAGCAAATGCAATTTTTGCCGCAACAGGCAAGCGCATTCGCGAAATGCCCTTCAACAAACATATTAACTTCATTTGAGCGCCGCATGAAAAACATCAAATTACCCTTATATTTCATAGTAATATTCTTTTTTTCTCATGCGTCGCATGCAGAAGATATTTCTAGTCAAAGTAAAAAGGCAGAAACTGGCTTAAACGCTTGGGACAAAATATACAGCGTTTTATCTCATCCAAGATGTGCTAATTGCCATGTGGGAGAAGACAATATCCCAATGTGGGCAGGAGAAGATTATGATCAAGATCGTCCCCACGGCATGAATATTAATGCAGGGGAGAGCCGTATCGGCGCAGAGGCAATCCAGTGCAGCACTTGCCATACGGATACCAATAATACCATACCCCATGGCGCCCCTGGCGCGGGAACAATTTGGCATTTGCCGCCCGTAGAATTTGCTTGGTTTGGCAAAACATCAAATCACATTTGCGAACAGATTAAAGACAAAAACCGCAATGGGGACAGAACATTGGAAGATTTAGTTGATCATATGAAACATGATCTACTTGTTGATTGGGGATGGAACCCTGGAGCTGGGCGCAAAACACCGCCTATTACAAAAGAACAGACAATTGAATATTTTGAGACTTGGACAGCTGAGGGTGCGCCATGCCCCCAATAAGGTTTAAACAATCACTTTAAATGCATCTTCGTTTTACCGCTGCCTCAGAACTATTGTTTTATAAGGACAAACCATCCTTCTTCATCTATTGTTTTAACACCTAAATCTGTTGCTTTTTTAAGCTTAGATCCAGCACCAGGACCCGCTACTAATAGATCTGTTTTCTTACTGATAGAGTTTGAAACTTTCGCCCCAAGTCGCTCTGCCATTGCCTTGGCTTCATCGCGCGTCATTTGCTGTAACGACCCAGTAAAAACAACAATTTTACCCGCCACAGGGCTCGCATGATCCACCTCATCAGCAAAATCTAAAATGGTGATTTCTTCTAACAAAGCTAAGACAATTTCAATATTATATGCATCTGAGAAAAAATCACTTAAAGACTGCGCGGCGACTTCACCTAAACCATCTATTGCAATAAGTTCTTCAAATTCTGGGCTTGGAAATAAGCCCTCATTTTTTGCTAATTTAGCAATCGTCAAAATTTTATCGAAACTTAAAAATGTCTTAGCTAAAAGCTTTGCTGTCGTTTGACCAATATGGCGAATACCAAGACTGAACAAAAAGCGTTCTAAGCTTATTTCGCGCTTTTCATTGATGGATTTGAATAAATTATCAGCTGACTTTTGACCCCATCCCTCCCATTTTTCAATGGGCAGTACGCCCAAAGAGCGATGATTTTGCTGATTGCGTATTTCTAAAGTGAAAATATCCGCTGGCGTCTTCATCATATCCTTTTCAAAAAAAGACTCAATCTGCTTAGCGCCCAGCCCATCAATATCAAATGCCATACGGGATACAAAATGCTTTAACCGCTCAACAATTTGAGCGTCACAACTCAACCCACCTGTGCATCTTCTTGCTGCATCAAGTTCATTTTTCTTGCGTGGATTGGCTTCTCTAATCGCAGGACTGCCGCATACAGGGCAGTATAAAATGGGTTCAAAAGCAATAGACAAAGCAGGCCGTTTATCGAAAACAACCTCAACAATTTGCGGTATCACATCCCCTGCCCGCTGCACAATAACAGTATCACCAATGCGAATATCTTTTCTTTCAATCTCTTCTTCATTATGCAAAGTTGCATTAGAAACGACAACACCGCCAACGGTCACAGGCTTTAGCTTTGCGACCGGCGTTAATACGCCAGTTCGTCCAACTTGGATATCAATATTCTCAATTGTTGTAATAGCTTTTTCAGCAGGAAATTTATGCGCTATCGCCCATCTTGGTGCGCGGGAAACAAAGCCTAAGCGCTCTTGTAGATCTAAATTATCGACCTTATAAACCACCCCATCAATATCATAACCTAAATTAGCTCGTTGCGATTCTATTTGTTTATAATGACGAATAAGCTCATCAACTGAGCCGCATTGCTTCATTAGATCATTGATATCAAAGCCCCACGCTTTCATCTGCAATACCATGTCATATTGCGTTTGATGAGGCATTTCAGACATTTCCCCCCATGCATAAGCATAAAAAGCCAAAGGCCGCGAGGCAGTAATATTTTTATCAAGCTGGCGTAAGGATCCTGCAGCGGCATTACGGGGGTTAGCGAAGATTTTTTTATCAAGCTCCTCCTGCTTTTTATTCAACGCTTCAAAATCAGCATGGGCCATATAGACCTCACCTCTAATTTCAACAAGAGCAGGAAACTCTCCCACTAGCCTATGGGGAATCGATTTTATAGTCTTGATATTCTCTGTGATATCTTCACCGACAAGCCCATCACCGCGGGTTGCGGCACGTACTAAAACGCCATTTTCATAGCGAATAGAGGCGGATAAACCATCGATCTTTGGCTCCGCGGTTAATTGAATAGGGTCATTAACGCCTAAAAATCGTTTGATTCGGCCATAAAAATCAGACACATCAGCTTCATCAAAAGCATTGCCTAAAGAAAGCATTGCCACAGAGTGATTGACTTTGGAAAAGCCTTCCGCAGGGGCTGCTCCCACTTTATTGCTTGGGCTATGATCTACCTTTATGTCAGGGAAAGTCGCTTCTAAAGCTTCTAATTTTCTTTTTTTATCATCATAAATTGCGTCAGTTAGAATAGGCGCATCATTTTGAAAATAAGCACTATCAGCATCACTTATTTCTTTTAGAAGCAACTGATATTGCGCTTCAGCTGCTTTTAGGGATAAATTTTCTGTCATATTTTATCCCTCTTGGCTCAATAAAGATTTTGCCGCCGCTCGCGCTTCTTTCGTTACATCTTGCCCTGAAAGCATCCTTGCAATTTCTTCTAGCCTCTCATTTTCATCCATATAATGTAACGATGTAACAAGGCTATTGCCATCGCTAGACTTCTTTTTAGAAATATAAAAATGATGATGCGCGGCCGCTGCTACTTGGGGGGCATGAGTAACACAAACAACCTGCACATGCTTGCCTAAACGCGCCAATCGCGAACCCATAGCATCTGCAACAGCGCCGCCAACGCCCGTATCAATCTCATCAAAAATAAGCGTGGGAGCGCTTCCCTTATCAGCCAAGACAACTTTGAGTGCGAGCATGAAGCGAGATAGTTCCCCCCCTGAGGCAATTTTCATCAAAGGACCTGGTTTTGTACCAGGATTTGTTTGCGCCCAAAATTCTACGCGATCAATACCGTGCGCACCGCCCTCTTCAGCATCTTCCTGCGTGACCCTCACCTCAAATATAGCATGCTCTAGCTTTAAAGGCGGTAATTCTTGCGCAATCGCTTTTGTCAATTCTTGCGCCTTTATTGTCCGTTTTTCTGAGAGCAAGAGCGCTTGTTTTTTAAAGTTATCGAAACTTGTTTTTTCTAAATCCTCGAGGCGTTGAAGCTCCTTACCGCCCTCATGAAGATCAAGAACGCCTTGCTCAAACTGTTCTTGCAGCGTTTGCAAGTCATCAACCTGACAACTATATTTTCGTGCTGCAGCTCTTAAAGCGAATAATCTCTCTTCGACATTTTCAAGCTCAGCTTCAGAATAGCCATTTGTGTATAGGGCATGCTCAACATTTTCACGCGCCTCTTCAATTTGCAATAAGGCGCTATTCAGGGCTTCAACGATTGGAGTTAATACAGGGTCATTTTCTGTATTTTTACGCTCCAGCTTACGTAAAATAGATGAAATAGCGGGGGTTGGAGAGCTATGCCCACCTAAAGCTGCTAATGCTTCTTGCAAATCATCTTTCATACGCTCCGCAGACATAAAAGCTTGGCGTTTGATTGACAATGCTTCTTCTTCTCCCGCCTCTGCCCCAAGCTTACCCAGCTCTTCTGCGGCATGCATAGTATATTCACGCTCTTTTTCTTGCTCTTCTAGTCTAACCTTGTGGGCAGCTAATGCTTTTTGTGCTTTTTTATAATCACGATATGCTTTTTTAACGCCTTGCCTAAGCTCATCAAGCCCACCATAAATATCTAAAAGCTTACGATGGGTTTCTGCTTCTACTAACGCCCTGTCATCATGCTGACCATGAATTTCTACTAGCTGTTGCCCAAGCGCTCTTAAAAGCTTCATGCTCACTGGTGTATCATTGATAAAAGCACGAGACTTGCCATCGCTATGCTGTATGCGTCTTAAAATTAATTCATCAGAAATATCAATATTTAAATCATCAAAAGACTCAGAGAATTTTTTTGATATATTTTTTTTAAGTGCTTCATCAAGATGAAAAGAAGCAATCACGATGCCTTTATCTGTATCTTGGCGAACCAGATTAGCATCTCCACGAGCGCCCAAAGCTAAAGAAAATGCATCTAATAAAATTGATTTACCCGCACCAGTTTCACCCGTTAAAGCGGCTAACCCATTTTGGAAATCAATGACGCACTGTTCGATTAGGACAATATTTTGAATATGTAATGATGATAACATATAGGTTTAAGCTCAAAGTAAAACAATATTGATTTGTTAATATGTCATGATATTGCTATCAATCAAGCATATTATCAATACTCGTCACAAGATTGAGTATGTGAAAATAAATCATCAGGAATTTTCTTGCTTTTACGCAAGTGAAACTAGCTATACTTCAACTATTACATTAGCCAAATGTTTTTGTAAGCCAGCCTTTTTTCTGCACACCAGGCTGCAATCCATTTTCACCAAGCAGCTGATAAGAGCGCTTATACCACTCACTTTGAGGGAAATTATGGCCTAAAACAGCTGCAGATGAGCGTGCTTCATCTACAAGACCCAAAGCTAAATAGCTTTCTGTTAGCCTATGCAATGCTTCTTCAACATGACGTGTTGTCTGATATTCTTCTACAACAAATTTAAAACGATTAAGCGCTGCCAGATAATTTCTCTTCCCTAAATAAAAACGCCCAACACTCATCTCTTTTCCAGCAAGCTGGTCTTTAGCAAATTCAATTTTCTTCTCGGCTTGGCGAGCATATTTTGAAGTTGGGTAAGTACGAATAATAAATTCATACGCTTCCATTGCTTTGGCTGCAGTGCTTTGGTCTCTGTCTACAGATCCAATTTGAGCCTGATAAGATTCCGCCATAATGAAAGCTGCGTATGGCGCTTCCTCATCACTGGGATGTAGCGTCAAGAAACGCTGTGCCGTTTCCGAAGAAGTCGTATAATCTTTGCCTCTAAAATGAGAAAAAGCCGACATGACCATCGCCTTTTTGGCCCAATGTGAGTAAGGGTGCTGTTTATCAACTTCATCAAATTGCGCAGCAGCTTCTCTAAAAGACCCTTGCTTAAGCGCAAGCAGGCCAGCATTGTATAATTTACCAGCTGGTATCTCTTCATAGCTTACCTCTGCGTCTTTCTTTGCAGAAGAACAGGCAATTAATAAAAAGCAGCAGATGAGTGTTAAAAATTGAGAAATTTTCATTAAACTATCCATACCATCTAGGCGCATATATTCTTGATAGAAATTATTTAGTGCACGAAGTATGTTTTGATGTCAACTCAGGCGAAAATATGACTAATGATTATTCAAATAATGATTAATTTAGGAATGAACAAAAAACTGACTTATAGCGCGCTTGCAGAGGCTGCTATTTGAGTTGAATTGTAGATTTTACCACCAACATTATCAACTTCTGTATAGCGCCATGCAGAGACATCACTAAAAAGTGTTCTGAGAATATCAGCATTAACGCCATGCCCGCCTTTATACGACGAATAATAGCCTAAAATATGATTTCCAGCCATAGCTAAATCACCAACAGCGTCAAGTGCCTTGTGACGTACAAACTCGTTAGAATAACGAAGACCGCCTGTGGTTATGACCTCATCACCATCAATAACGACAGTATTATCATATGTTGCACCACGAGCAAAACCAGCTGCTACTAATTGCTCGACATCTTTCATAAAACCAAATGTGCGCGCTTTGCATAGCTTGCTTGTAAATTCACCAGAGGTTACATCACAAATAATACGATCGCGACCAACTTTATGATGCTCAAAGTCAATTTCAACATCAACAATAAAACGGTTATAAGGATCTAATTTAGCCCATGAATCGTTTTTCTGAAAATAAACAGGCTTTAAAACTTCAATATATTTGCGCGGTGCCGCTTGGCTAATAATACCAACTTGATTAATAGCATTAACAAACTCTAGTGAGCTGCCATCCATGATAGGCATCTCTGGTCCATCAACTTCTATATAAGCATTATCAATACCGAGGCCAAATAAGGCCGCTAATAGATGTTCAACAGTAGAAATAGAGGAAGGAGATCCCGTTTCACCTAAAATAGTGCATAAATCAGTTTTTGAAACATTGGAAACATGAGCGCTAAGCAATACTTCTTTATTACAATCAGTTCTTTTGAAGATATAGCCTGAATTTTCTTCTGAGGGGTAAACAGTAACACTTGCGGCTTTACCAGAATGTACACCCTTACCATTCAATTTGAAAGGCTGAGCTAAAGTTGTTTGCCACTTATTTGTTTTAAACCCGTTATTCATACCTAGCTTTTCCTCGCCACCCTGTAACAAACTAAAATTGCTTTCACTGTGTGTCAGTTCATCTTCTGCGCAATTTGAACTATAAAATACTGAACTAGCAAATTTTCTTAAAAATTTTATAAAATTCATTTTTTGTTCACCATATGCATAGCTGGGATTCCGCTATATTCCAAGTAACGCTTTGTAACGAGCTGTTACAAAATAAAAAATGCCGCACAAAATAGGCGGCATTTTATAGATTTCAGAGGTATTTTGATCTCTAGTCACTTTATCTTCTTCTTAAAAAAGCAGGAATTTCTAAATCTTGCTCTTCAACCGCATTTTTTTGCGCCTGAATATTAGCATGGCTAACACGCCTCAGATCAGGGTTTCGCAAGTCACTTTGTGAAACAGGCGCATGAACAGGCCTTTTAATATTATTTTGATTAACTATATGCGGGTCTTGTTGACTTCTTATCTGAGCCTCTTGGCTTCTTAAGCGAGCTTCTTTTTCATTAAAATCAGCTTCACTGCCACCCGTTCTTTTCTGCAATCCAACCGCAGCAATACGTTCTAAAAAGCTAACCTTATTCTTCTGAGCATTTAAACCATGCTCATTTTGATTAGTTTCGACGCTTGCTTTTAACTGCGTACGCGCTGGAATTGGAAAATCTTCAGTGCGCGGCATACGATTAACACCAGCATCTGGCGTTTGTGTCGGCTGAGGAATATAGCTATCCCTAAAATTTTCTGACACTGGCTGTGTGTTTTGCATTGGCGCTGAAGCAGGCCTTGCAAAATTCTTTGCCACTTCATCGCTTTTGCGAACCTCAACTCCAGATACAGATCCAACGGAGGGGATTTCTGCAAAGTCTTGAGCTGTTGGCGCCCTAGCTGGACGCGAGCTTGCTAAATGAGAAAGTGATTCAGGTGTTTGATATTGGCTTTTCATGTCCGGGTGCATAGGCGATCTTACTGTATCTGAAAGATTATTTTCAGACTGACTATCATCTGATTTCAAGCCTTCTAGAGCTGTCAAGCTAGATCGCAAATCACCAACAATGGCTGATTTTTCATCTGCACTATTCTCCGCATTTAGCTCTGCATCAACACCAGTTGCAACCACGGAAACGCGCATCGTACCTTCAAGAGCATCGTCAAATGTCGCACCAACAATAATATTTGCATCTGAATCGACTTCTTCACGGATACGGTTTGCGGCTTCATCAACTTCATAAAGACGAAGATCTCGGCCACCAGAAATACTGACCAGCGCACCTTTGGCACCGAGCATAGAAACATCATCAAGCAATGGGTTAGCGATAGCAGACTCCGCTGCTTCAACAGCACGCGTCTCACCTGTTGCTTCACCCGTGCCCATCATTGCCTTGCCGCCATCGCGCATTACAGAGCGAACATCAGCAAAGTCAAGATTGATCAAGCCTTCGCGCACCATCAAGTCAGTAATACAAGCAACGCCAGAATATAGCACTTGATCAGCGAGTGAAAATGCATCTGCAAATGTTGTTTGTTCATTTGCCACACGGAATAAATTCTGATTAGGAATAACAATAAGCGTGTCTACGTAATTCTTCAATTGCGTAATACCACCATCTGCAAGAGCCATGCGGCGCTTTCCTTCAAAGTGGAACGGCTTTGTAACAACACCAACGGTTAAAATCCCAAGTTCACGAGCAATGCGCGCAATTACAGGAGCTGCTCCTGTACCTGTACCGCCGCCCATACCAGCTGTAATGAAGATCATATGGCTGCCGGTAAGATGATCTCTAATTTCGTCAAGAACTTCTTCAGCTGCTGCTTCACCAACTTCAGGATGCGAGCCTGCGCCCAATCCTTCTGTAGCATTAATGCCAAGCTGTATTAACCTTTCAGACTTAGATATAGACAATGCTTGTGCGTCTGTGTTTGCAACAACAAAGTCTACTCCTTCTAATCCTGAAGTAATCATATTATTGACTGCGTTACCGCCGGCGCCGCCAACACCGCATACGAGTATCCGAGGCTTTAGCTCTTGGATATCGGGTAGTTGTAGATTAATAGCCATATCTACCTCTCATAATTCGCTTTTATTGTTGCTTTTATATTACACATTATCTGTAACTTGACTCATTATGGTTAATAAAATGAAAATAATTTCCTCAACACTTCATTTTATTGTATATAGTTTGACCAAATTTTTGAGAACGTCCATATGCCAATTGCAAAAATTACTGATATATCAACAACTAATGGCCCTTTATTGGGAATCGACCCCGGAAAAAAGACGTTAGGGGTTGCAATTTCAGATAGATACAACTTTTTGTCGACATCATTGATAACTGTGAAGCGAAAAAAATTTCAACTTGACGCAGCAGAAATTTTTAAAATCTACAATGAGAGGCAATGCAAGGGAATCATTATGGGTCATCCAATTAACATGGATGGCACATCAGGGCAACGAGCACAATCAGTTAGAGCTCTCTCAAAAAATCTTTTAACTGTTCAAGATGTTCCCCTCATATTGTGGGATGAACGCATGAGCACACAAGCCGTTGAACGTGATCTTATCCAACAACTTGATATGAGCCGTGCAAAACGCAGTGCCATTATCGATGCCCATGCCGCTCAATTTATTTTACAAGGCGCACTTGATGCATTACAAAATCTACGCGCCAACACGGAAATAAAATAAAGACAATAATTTTATGCAATATGATCCTGAATTACAAAACCACAACCTGCCCCACAACCCATTTAAAGCCCTTATAAGCCCTCGCCCTATCGCATGGATTTCATCTACTTCAACAACAAATATATTAAATTTAGCACCCTATAGCTTTTTCAATGCCTTTTGTGACACACCACCTATTATAGGATTTGGGGCAACCAAAGGCAAAGATAGTCAAAGAAATATAGAAGAGACCAAAGAATTTGTTTGCAATATAGCTTCTTACGATATGCGTCATAAAATCAGTGATACTTCAGCACCCGTTGCCTCTGATGTGAGCGAGTTTGAACTAGCCAATCTTGACCATGTGCCATCTCAGAAAGTTTCTGTACCGCGTGTAAAGGGCATACCCGCTGCTTTTGAATGCGTTTATTTAAAGACTATCACCCTTGAAAGCTATGATAATAAAGCAACTGAATATGATTTGATCCTAGGGCAAGTTGTATCTATCTATATTGATGATCAATATATTACAGATACAGGCCTTGTGGATGTAACGAAATACCGCCCGCTTTCACGGCTAGGCTATAAAGATTATGCAAGCGTAGACAGTGTCTTTGAAATTACAAGACCAATTAAATAGATACTGAGCCTAGGCTCAGGAC
>WTKA01000164.1 GCA_011524605.1 Hyphomicrobiales bacterium
CTGTCATGCCATATACCGTTTAAATAGATTTAATATGTTTTCTCAGTAAAATAGAGAAAAGACATTAAAAACCTATTCTATCAATGTTAAAATAGCCCCTCTCCTTGTTTTATATTGCGTGTCAGAAAGCTTGACAAAATCCGTACAAACTTCTTTTCCATTGAAAAAATTAGGATAAATTATGCAAATTATTTTATCTTCAACAACTCTTAAACGCCCCTGATATGTCTTCCCTCGGAAAACAGCCGTTGCAGTATTTTTCTTATAATGCACTGTGCCATTGAAAAATAAGCGCTTAAAATGCCACTTTTTGCCGATAAGCTCAAAAGCGGAGACATGCGGAGCAGCAGCTGAGGCTGGTAAAGGGTAAGCCGCAACAATGGTTCCCATGATAAAAATAAGCATAGGTAAAAATTGTGCGGTCTTTTTTGCAAAAAATTGATAGCGCATATGAAATTTCCTTCGTTCATTATTATACGAAGGAAATCAGCATTAAGATGTATAAAAATAAATTAAGCAGGCTCAGGACGTGATTATTTAGTCCATTCTGAGCCTAAATACATAGTACATGTAACCGAAACAAAAAATCACTATCTTTGAACAGCAAGCTGCAATTCTCAAATGTATTTTTTGGTTCTTCAGTTGTTTTGAAAAAACGCAATATATTTTAAATAACGCGGATTCTAGCACCGTTAGGAACGCGCCCATATAAATCAATAATATCTTGATTTAACAATCTTACACATCCACTTGAAACAGACTTTCCGATTGACCAATCTTCAGCTGTACCATGCAACCTATAAAGCGTATCTTCTCCATTTTGGAAAATATATAAAGCTCTTGCGCCTAGAGGGTTCTTAGGCCCTGGTTCCATACCACCATTACGATAGCTATATTTTTCCAGCTCTGGCTGGCGTTTAATCATTTCCTCGGGCGGTGTCCAAGTTGGCCATTTTCTTTTCCAAGCAATATTAGCCCGCCCTGACCATTCAAAACCAGCGCGTCCAAGGCCTACACCGTAACGCATGGCTTTGCCATCTTCCTCGACAACATGTAAGAAAAATTCTTTTGTATCAACAATGACAGTGCCAACTCTTTCTTTTGTCGTATAATCAACGCGTCTACGATAAAATTTTGATGGTATTTTTGAAAGATTAATTGCAGGCAGTGGGAATTTTTCATTCGTAACGGGCGCATACATTGTTTTAGGATTAAATTCGCTCGGCATTTTATCAACGCCTAAAGAGGAAGAACCAGTCGTTTGGCAAGCTGCGAGCAAAGCAGTTGCTCCTATTGCTGAAGTCTGAGATAAAAACTGCCGTCTTGATAATAGCTTACTCTTATTCTGCATGATTTCTTCTTTCTAAAACGCACCCTATTCAATAGGAAAAACTACTGTTATAAATTAACGGATAACAGAAATATGAATTAAGAGATAGCAGAAATTTCGCGTCAGAAATGAAAAATAGTTTCACATTCGATCACACTATTGTGATTAATAATTTATTACTTTTTTTGTAAAAATTTTGAATATTCATTGCCAGTATCAATATCATATTTATGCTCTAATATGCCAACGCGATAGCCGTTCATTTGTGACAAGCTATCTTCAAACGCAAATTGCGATGACCATCTAATATTTTTAAATATTTTTTCACGCCTTATTCTTGCAGAAAAGCCGATAAGCCAATAACCCCCATCATAAGCAGGACCAATCACAAAATCATGAGAAGAAAGCAATTTTTCCGCCGCAATCAAATCATGCTTGGTAATATCAGGGCAATCAGCACCAATAAAAATGACAGCACCCTTTGGTGCCGCTCTTAAGGCATTAATAAGTCGCGCGCCAAGATCCCCTTTTCCTTGCTTGATGAAATTGAGATTTGAAAATGGCGCATAAGCATTATTTTTGCGCCATGACTTATCAATAGCTGCTTTATCAGGGGCTAGAGAAATCAGAATATTATGACTATGTGCCATCGTTGATAAGCAAGATAGCATTCGACAAAAACAAAAACGGTAGAACCGCAAAGCTGCGCTTTGTCCAATATCTTTTGCTAGTCTTGTTTTCACCCGCCCTCTTTGCGGCTGTTTTGCCATTAAAATAATTGAAGTGGATGCTTTCAAAAAACTATTCTCTATTTTCGATAATATGATTTTGCCAGAGCTTGGTCAGATGCGCCTAAAAAATATCTTAAAAGATAAGATAAGTTGCGCAAACTTCTTTTAATATATCCAGAATGCTCATAACGTTCCGCACTTGTTACGGCATAACAATCAAATTCAACAAGATCAGCATTTTTAATATTACGGATGATCTCAACATCTTCCATAAGCTGAATATTTGGATAGCCGCCAATCGCATCATAATGTTTTTTTGAAATAAGCAAACCTTGATCCCCATAGGGAAGCTTAAATAACATGCATCTCAAATATACTAAATATTCAAGAACTCTTGGTTTAAAACCCCTTTTATCTAACTTAAATTTAAAAAAACCAGCACGCCTATGCTGATTTTTCTCACAAGCTAAAATATGCTTTCGGACATAGTGATACCAATTATCCTGTAAAACAGTGTCTGAATGTAAAAATAAAAGCCAAGGCGATTTGGCATGATTGGCTGCGATACTAAGCTGATTTCCTCTGCCTTTTGAAGTTTCAAATGTGAGGCAGCCGGCTTCCTTGCCAATTTTGATTGTAGAATCAGTTGAACCACCATCTACAATAATAACCTCACTAACCAAACCATCAAGAACCCCATGAACAAGAGGGAATAATGTTTTCGGCAAATAGTCTTCGCTATTCAATGTAGGAATAATAATGGACAAAGATGCGGTCATATTACAAAAGTTCAGAGTTTAATAAGTTTTTCTTCAATATGAAACTATAAGCAGAATAGCAATAGCCAAACACCAAAGATATAGTATTTTGTTTTTATTGTATAATTCATAAAAAACAAAAATGCTATAAAACAAAAATATTAAAAAAACCTTTTTGTTCTTATTATGTTCTTGTAATGTTCTATTTTTAATGCTAGATATATTTTAAATAGTGTAAATGAGGCTGATTATGATACAGATTATGCAAGATAAAGATATGTTTTCAGATAATTCAAATGATGAAAAAGGTCACATTACAGCCCTTGCCCCTTATAGCGTCTCAAAAAACTCAAGAAGAAAAAATCTTAGGAAAGCAAAATCAGGACGCGCTGCACTTTCAAATCCTGCAAATAGATTTAGCCATTATGCTAGTGACTATGACGCTCAGGCAAAGAATAATAAAACGCAAATTTTAACTGAAACGACAAAGCAAATTGTTACAAAAAATAATTCGCCTGATATTGGTTTTAAAAAATCTATCAATCCTTACAGAGGCTGTGAGCATGGCTGTATTTATTGCTATGCCCGCCCTAATCATGCCTATATGGATCTATCTTCTGGACTAGATTTTGAAACGCAGATATTTGCAAAAAAAAATGCAGCAGAAAGATTAAGAGCGCAATTTTCAAAACCAAACTATAAAGCAGAAACAATTTGCATTGGCACAGCAACAGATGCTTATCAGCCGATTGAAGATGAGTGTCAAATTACACGTGAAATCCTTGAGGTCTTTTTAGAATTTAATCACCCCGTATCTATTACGACAAAATCATCCCGTATTCTAAAAGATTTAGATATCTTAAGGCAGCTAGCACAGAAGAACCTCATTCACGTTACGATGTCTATCACAACACTTGATAGCAGTTTAGCACGGATAATGGAGCCTCGCGCTTGCACACCACAAAAAAGACTGGACGCAATAAAAACTTTGTCTGCATCAGCTATTCCAGTATCCATTTCATTATCACCTGTTATTCCTGCAATTAATGATTATGAAATGGAAGCAATTTTAGAGGCAGCTTCTATACATGGTGCAACATGCGCCCATTATATCATTCTAAGATTGCCCCTAGATGTAAAACAATTATTTTCTGAATGGCTTGCAATGCATTTCCCAGATAGGGCGCGTCATGTTTTATCCATACTGAAATCGATGCATGGTGAAAAGCTCTATGACGCAACATTTGGAACGAGAATGAAGGGAACCGGCCCTTATGCAAAAATGCTGCAAAACCGTTTTAATAGGGCAACAAAAAAATTTAGTTTAAAGAAGAATAGCCCCCTATTATCAACCCAATATTTTGTCCCCCCAGTGCCGTCTCAGACACAACTCGATTTATTTGAAGATATCACAAAAACAACATTGCAAGATATTCAACCTGAATATACCTCATCAATAGCCGCATAAAACACTCGTTAAATAGGAATAAATGACTATGAGCATTAAAGCAGAAAAAAAACTTCTTTTATCTCCTCAAAATATTGATCCAAAAACAATAATAGCGGGCGTTGATGAAGCTGGCAGAGGCCCGCTGGCGGGGCCGGTTGTTGCAGCAGCTGTTATATTGCCAGATGACTTCCCAAAGGAGATTGCTCTACAAATTAATGATTCAAAGAAAATGAGTGAAAATAAGAGAATTGAACTAAGCCAATCAATTTATCAATATGCTCATGTCGGCGTTTGCTCTTTGCCTGCAAAAATTATTGATAGATTGAATATAAGGAATGCAACTCTTGAAGCGATGGCTAGGGCTGTCAATGCTTTAGCGATAGAAGCTGATATGATTTTAGTTGATGGCAAAGATGCCTTACCCGGCATTAGCTATAGCCACGCAATTATCGGCGGAGATGCAAAATATGTTGCGATTGCAGCTGCCTCTATTGTTGCAAAGACAGCAAGAGATATGAGTATGCTAACCGCGGACTTATCCTACCCCAACTACGGCTTTGCCCAACATAAGGGTTACCCAACAAAAGCCCATAGGGAAGCACTCAAAGATTATGGGGCAACAAAACTACACCGCCAAAGCTATAAACCTGTACGCGATGCACTCATATAGTCTTTAAGATCAAGACCTATTCATATACATAAAAAAGCAGCCATAGTTTCCTATAGCTGCTTTTTTCTTGCAAGATAAGAAAGACTTATTCTGCTGCTGCTTCTTGTGCTGCAGCTTCAGCAGCTTCTTCTTCAGCCTGACGTTTTTCTTCTAAACGCTCTTTAGCTTTAATACCTAATTCTGCTTTTTTAGGATTATTGCGTGGCTCACGCTTTAAAATACCAGCAACATCTAGAAAACGATGAACACGGTCTGTCGGCTTTGCACCAACAGAAAGCCAATGCTTTAAGCGATCTTCATTAAGCTGAATACGCATGTCATCATCTTTAGCTAACATTGGGTTATAAGCACCAACGCGTTCAATATAACGACCATCACGAGGCGAACGCTCATCCGCGGCTACAATGTGATAATAAGGACGTTTTTTTGAGCCTGCGCGCGCAAGACGTAATTTAACTGCCATAGTTTTCTCCTTTAGAAACTGTCTAATTTTTTAATTCTATAATTGATATTATTTGCGTTTAATTTTCACTTTAGGACTGCCTAACCCAGGAAGACCGCCGCCCATGCCAGGCAACCCTCCCCCAAGGCCTGCGCCTAAACCGGGCATGCCGCTGCCTAAATTAGGCAAACTGCCAGATTTCATTTGCTTCTCAGCCTCAGCCATCATTTCAGGGGACATATCTTCAGGCAATGCGCCGCCACCCATAGCATCAAAGAGACCCTTCATGCCTTTTTTACCGCCCATTTTCTTCATCATATCAGACATTTGGCGATGGGATTTTAAAAGCTTATTGACTTCAGATACTTCAGAACCGGCACCTGCTGCAATACGTTTTTTTCTAGATGCATTTAAAAGCTTCGGATTTGCTTTTTCTTTTTTTGTCATTGATTGTATAATAGCAACCTGCTTAAGAAGCATTTTATCATCAACATTAGAAGCAGCAATCTGTTTTTTCATTTTGCCAATACCAGGTAGCATGCCCATAATGCCGCCCATACCGCCAAGCTTTTGCATTTGCAACAGCTGCTCTTTCAAATCATCTAAATCAAAAGTACCTTTTTTAAGTTTTGCCGCGACTTTTTTTGCTTTTTCAGCATCAACAGTTTCGGCAGCTTTTTCAACAAGGCTAACAATATCACCCATGCCCAAAATACGACCAGCAAGTCTTTCAGGGTGAAACTCTTCTAATTCATCGGCCTTTTCACCAACACCTAAAAGTTTTATTGGCTTGCCTGTAACAGCACGCATAGAAAGCGCAGCACCGCCACGACCATCACCATCGACACGCGTTAAAACAATGCCCGTAATACCAAGACGCTCATCAAAACTTTTTGCAACATTGACTGCATCTTGACCCGTTAAAGCATCAGCAACAAGCAAAATCTCATGCGGGTTAGCTGCTTTGCGCACTTCTTCTGTTTCAGCCATCAAGGCTTCATCAACATGCAGTCGACCGGCTGTATCTAGAATGACGACATCATAGCCACCAAGCTTGGCAGCATCCATAGCCCGTTTTGCAATTTGTACAGGCTGTTGTCCTTCAACAATTGGCAGTGTTGCTATTTCATTTTGCTCACCTAAAACTTTCAACTGCTCTTGCGCAGCAGGGCGGCGTGTATCCAAAGAAGCCATAAGCACTTTGACTTTATTGCGCATTTGCAAACGGCGTGCAACTTTTGCTGTGGTTGTTGTTTTACCCGCCCCTTGCAAACCAACCATCATAATCGGCACAGGTGCTGGCGCGTTTAGATCAATAACTTCCGCTTCAGATCCTAAAGTTTTTACAAGTTCATCATGGACAATTTTAACAACCATCTGACCAGGAGTAATAGACTTTACAACCTCTTGACCAATTGCCTTATTACGAACCCGGTCTGTGAAAGAACGCACAACATCAAGAGAAACATCGGCCTCTAATAAGGCGCGACGTACTTCTCGCATAGCTGTTTGAACATCACTATCTGACAAAGCGCCTTTACGCGTAAGACCATCAAATATATTGCCTAAGCGATCTGATAACGTTTCAAACATATTATTGCTCACTCTTTGCGGGGTTTATAGTTGCTGATTGCAAAATTGCATCAAAGGCTAGGCTTGCTTTTTCAAACTTATCTCGACAATTTGGATTGCAAAAGCCAATGACATGTCCTTTGTAAAGGGACAAAGAATCGGATGAAATTGTTTGACCTGACCATGGGCAAACATCATTAATCGCATCTTCTAGCGATAGAAGAGATTGTTCAGAAGCTATATTTGAACGATTACCCATCATTATGTTGCCGTATATTCCGTAATTTTCTCAACAAAAAAACACCCATGGGCGCAACGCGCTGATGGATGTGTATGTACTCATATTGAGAAGCTATATAGGCTGGCTGTAAATCTGTCAAGTAAATCACTTTAACTCTAACATGGTTTTCGCACTAATAGAGCCTCACGACAAGCTATTTTCAAGGTTTAAAACTTTCTACAAAAATTAGATAGGATATAACATTTAAAAATAGAAACAGTGAAATAGGCAATTATAAAAATAGATATTTGTTGCTATCAGATCATAATTCATTCTAAAACTCATAGCAAATTTACAATAAGAGTAGCTGCACCATGACATTAAGCGAACAAGCTCCTTTTGCCTATGAAGAACCTAAAAAACGGTCTGCTGAAAATGCCACGCCTGCAATGGCGCAATATATTGAAATTAAACATGCAAATCCGGATTGCATTTTATTTTATCGCATGGGTGATTTCTATGAATTATTCTTTGAAGATGCGGAAATAGCCTCCCGTGCCTTAGGCATTGCTCTTACAAAAAGAGGAAAGCATGAGGGGGAAGATATTCCCATGTGTGGCGTTCCTGTTCATGCAGCTGATGATTATTTACAAAAATTAATTGCGCTTGATTTCCGCATCGCCGTTTGCGAACAGCTTGAAGACCCTAGCGAAGCAAAAAAGCGCGGGTCTAAAGCAGTGGTGAAACGCGGTGTTGTGCGGCTTGTCACCCCAGGAACAATCACAGAAGAAAGCCTGCTTGATCCCGGTGCAAACTGTTTTTTAAGCGCTGTTTCAATGATTGAACAAAAAGACAGCGGGGAAAAATACTATGCCATTGCTTGGGCGGATATTTCCACGGGGGTCATTTCTACCCTTGAAACAAATGCTGAAAAATTATCAACAGACCTTTGCGCTATTCAACCAAAGGAAATTATTGCAAGTGAGACAATCGCCGATGATGAAGCACTTCTTGCCTCATTAGAAATACAAAAAATATCTTTAACAAAGCGGAAGGAAAGCCTCTTTAAGATTGATAATGCTGAAAGTAGGATTTTAGATTATTTTGAGATTGCTTCTTTAGAAGGCGTTGGCTCTTTTCAGCAAATTGAATTAAGTGCCCTTGCGGCATTGCTTGATTATATTGATGAAACACAGCGCGGTGCCAGACCATCCTTCAATATGCCTCGCTCATTAAGCAAGCATGAGAATATGCGGATTGATGCGGCCTCACGCATGAATTTAGAGCTCGTACAGACACTTTCAGGGGCAAAGTCTGGCTCTGTTTTAAACATCATTGATCGCACGATAACAGGCAATGGGCGACGCCTTTTAGGGGCACGCCTTTCTTCCCCGCTTATTCAAGTTACTCAAATCAATCAGCGCCTAAATAGTGTTGAGATTTTTTTAAAGACACTGCCCTTGAGGCAGTCCATCATTCATTATTTAAAATCTTCGGGGGATATTGCGCGCGCCCTCTCCCGCCTATCCCTTGAACGCGGTGGCCCTAGGGACTTGCTCACAATTCAAAATAGCTTGAAAGCAGCTGTGAATATTAAAAGCCAGCTTGCAAGCGCAGATATTGATTTTAAATTGAGTGAAATTGAACAACAACAGCAAATATTAGAAAACACCCCTTCTGATCTTTTAGAGCAGCTTGAAAACGCTTTGGATGAGGATGTTCCCTTGTTAGCAAGGGATGGGGGATATATTAAAACGGGCTTTGATCCTGATCTTGATGAATTGCGCATTCTTACAAAAAATAGCCGTGCATTGATTGCAAAACTACAAGCTGAACTGAGCGAGAAGACGAATATTAAATCGCTTAAAATCAAGCATAATGGTGTGTTAGGCTATTTTATCGAAGTACCACAGCGTCATGGGGAAGAGCTCATGACGCCACCGCATAATCAATTATTCATTCATCGCCAGACTTTAGCCAATGTCATGCGTTTTTCTACTGAAGAGCTTTCAGGGCTGCAAAGTAAAATTACAGAGGCAGGCGATAAAGCGCTTAAATTAGAAATAGCCCATTTTGAAACATTGCGTATTCAAATTATTGAAAAGGCCATGCTTTTACAAAATATATCCCACGCCCTTGCGGTATTAGATCTATCGACAGCGCTTGCAACACTTGCAGAAGAAAAAAGATATGTAAAACCTGAAGTGACCGATGATAACCGCTTTGATATTGATGGCGGTCGCCATCCTGTTGTTGAGGCTATGCTTACAAAACAAAGCGCAAAATTCATTCCTAATGATTGCGATTTATCTAGCCAGACAAAAGATGAAGACAAAGGGAAGATTTGGCTTGTAACAGGCCCGAATATGGGCGGGAAATCGACATTCCTTAGGCAAAATGCCTTAATTGCCATTATGGCGCAAATGGGGTCTTATGTGCCTGCCAAAGCAGCTATTATTGGCTGCATCCACCAGCTATTTTGCCGTGTTGGGGCTGCAGATGATTTAGCAAGAGGCAGGTCTACTTTTATGGTAGAAATGGTGGAAACAGCGAGCATTCTCAATAAAGCAGATGAGAAATCCTTAGTCATATTAGATGAACTTGGGCGAGGAACGGCAACCTATGACGGCTTATCCATTGCATGGGCTGCCGTTGAGCATCTTCACAATATCAATCAATCTAGAACATTATTTGCCACGCATTTTCATGAATTAACAAAACTTAAAGAAAGCCTAGAACGGCTTGAACCTGTTACCATGGGCGTTAAGGAATGGCGCGGCAAAATCATATTCTTGCATCAAGTCATGCAAGGGGCATCCCAACGTTCTTATGGCATCCAGGTAGCAAAACTTGCAGGCCTTCCCAATGCAGTGCTACACCGTGCTAAACTTCTTCTTGAAGCTTTAGAAACAAAAAAACCTGGAGCTTCAGCCGCGACAATTTTTGATGAATTACCGTTATTTTCTGCCTTACCTTCAGATAAGGAAATAGAGCAGCAGACAGATGCACATCAACTTGAAGCTGATGAGACAAATAAACTGCAAGCAGAGCTCGACGCATTAAGTCAAGAAATAAATTATATGAAACAGAAAATAAATGATATAAATCCTGATGAATTAACGCCCCGTCAAGCTCTTGATGTTTTATATGAAATTAAAAAGCATTCATCCTTCAAGGAATAAAGTTCATGGACACTAAACCTCTTTTTGATGATCGTTTTATAGATGAACAAGCTTTAAAAATACAATTATCAGCGCTCATCAGAAAAAATGGTTCTGCGGATTCCAGTGATCAGAAAACGGATGTTTTAAATCTGTTTAAAACAACAAAAGCCCATATTTTTGAAGCCGTTGAAAAAGAGCTCAAAGAGAATGGCAAGGGGCTAATATGCACCCAATATTTAGCAGGTGCGATGGATCAATTAATTAATGTCATCTATTCCTATGCAATACATTATGTCTATCCCAACCTTAATCAAGCAGAAGATGAGAAAATATCTATTGTTGCTGTTGGCGGCTATGGTCGGGCAACACTTGCGCCCCACTCTGACATCGATCTGTTATTCATATTGCCCTATAAACAAACTGCTTCCTCAGAAAGCATCATAGAATATATATTATATATGCTTTGGGATCTTGGATATAAAGTAGGTCATTCAACGCGCACAGTTGATGATTGCTTGAAATATGCTAAGGAAGATATGACAATTAGAACGGCTCTTTTGGAATCTCGCTTCATTGTTGGCAATAAAAATATTTATGAGAGTTTCAAGGAAAAATTTAATCAGGACATCATCTTGAAACGTAGCCGTGAATTTGTAACGGCTAAATTTGAAGAGCGCAATAATAGACATGAAAAGCTTGGTAACTCACGCTATCTTGTTGAGCCTAATATTAAAGAAAGCAAAGGTGGTTTACGCGATCTTCATGTTTTATTTTGGATTGCAAAAAGTGCTTATCAAGTGAGCAGTTATAAAGAACTTTATAAACTAGGCCTTTTAACGAGAAAAGAAATTAATACATTCAAAAGGTGTGAGAATTTTTTATGGACAATGCGCTGCCATTTGCACTTTATAACCAATAGGCCAGAAGAAAAATTGACCTTTGATCTGCAAATGGAAATTACAAAGCGCCTTGGTTATAATGATGATGATGATGGCATGCGCAATGTAGAGCGGTTTATGCGCCATTATTTCCTTATAGCAAGAGATGTCGGCAATTTAACAGCCATCATCTGTACGGGCCTTGAAATTCATAAATTTAAAAAGGTGCAATTTTTCTCACGCTTTGTACAAGGCATAAAGAAAAGATCCACTGCAATTAATAACTATCCTCAATTTAAAAATGAAAGCGGGCGCCTATCTGTTGCCCATGAAGATATTTTTAAGGAAGACCCTATAAATCTCATTCGTATTTTTAATGCCGCTGAAGAAACTGACTTGCAGTTTCATCCAGATGCAACGCGCTTAATATCGAATTCCCTTAGCCTGATTAATTCTAAAGTGCGAAAAGATCCTGAAGCTAATCGGCTATTTTTACATCTTCTAACCTCATATAATGGGTCAGAAGAAATATTAAGAATAATGAATAATACAGGGCTGCTTGGTCGTTTCATCCCTGAATTTGGTAAAATCGTATCAATGATGCAATTTAATATGTATCATCATTATACTGTTGATGAACATCTCTTACGCACAGTTGGTATTTTACAAGAGATTGAAAAAGGAAATTTAGGTGAAGAGCACCCCCTCGCCCATGAATTGATCAAGTCTATTCGCCATAGACGTGCGCTATATGTTGCTGCATTCATTCATGATATTGCAAAAGGCAGGCCAGAGGACCATTCCATTGAAGGGGCAAAAATTGCGAAAAAATTATGTCCCAGATTAGGGCTTTCCCCTGTTGAAACAGATCTTGTTTCTTGGCTTATTCATGATCATTTAACCATGTCCATAATGGCACAATCTCGCGATGTAACAGACCCTAAAACCATTAAAGATTTTGTTGGTGTTGTGCAAACACTGGATAGAATGCGTCATCTGCTTATCTTAACCGTTTGTGATATTAAAGCTGTTGGGCCTGGTGTTTGGAATGGATGGAAGGGTGAATTGCTACGAAATTTATTCTCAGCTTCAGAGCCGCATTTAAGCAGTGGGTATAGCGAAGCTAATCATCAAACACAAGTTAATCAGAATTTGCAAAAATTCAAACATCAGATGCAAGATATAAAAAGCGAGCAACTGGACGCCCTTATAGAACGTCATTATGCCTCTTATTGGCTGAAAGTAGATCTTGATAGTCAAATTCGTCATTCAAAAATGATTATGGAAGATACAGGTCATAAATTAGAAAATATCAAATTTGATATTCAAGCAGATAGTTTTAAAGCGATAACAGAGATAACAATTTACACGCCAGACCACGCAAACCTCTTATGTTATATCGCAAAAGCCTGCGCACAAGCGAATGCAAATATTTTAGATGCTCAAATTTTTACAACAAAAGACGGCTTTGCGATTGATACAATTTTGCTAAAGCAAGAATTTAATACAGATGAAGATGAAGAGCGCCGTGCTATTTCAATAATTAAGACATTATCTAAGCTGTTAAAAGGCGATTTAATCGAAGAAACAGGGATTCATAAAATTGATCCTCTAGCTAAGCGTAAAAGAGCCTTTAATGTAGAAGAAATCGTAACACTCAGTAATGATCTATCTAACAATTTTACTGTCATTGAATGTGAAGCAATTGATCGAGCTGCATTGCTATTTAAAATTACGGCAGCAATAAAAGAATTAAACCTAAATATTTCATCCGCACATATCACTACCTTTGGCGAAAAGGCCGTCGATTGCTTTTATGTCACAGATTATACGGGCGATAAAATTACATGTCATAAGAGGCAAGAAAAAATCATTAATCATATTAAAGCGATATTATGATATTGGTGGTTCTATCGACCATGGCCTATACTTAGGAATGGCACAAAAAATAGGTTAACATGTCTTTATTCAAGTCTTTTGCTACAGTTGGCAGTGCGACATTATTAAGTCGCATATTAGGCTTTTTTCGTGATATTTTAATTGCAACTACTCTGGGCTCTGGGCCTGTTGCAGATGCTTTTTTTGTTGCTTTCAGATTACCTAACTTATTTAGAAGGCTTTTTGCCGAAGGGGCTTTCAACTCTGCTTTTATCCCCCTATTTTCTGAAAAACTTGAAAAAGAAGGGCGAGAAGGAGCAAAACACTATGCTGAAGAAATTTTATCAGGTCTTGCGATAACATTATTTATTATCAGCGCGCTAATCGAAATTTTCATGCCGACATTCATCCTGCTCAATGCGCCAGGTTTTATGGATGAAGCAGGGAAATTTGATGTCACCGTCCTTTATAGCCGGGTTATGTTTCCTTATCTTTTCTGCATGGCTATTGTTGCTATGCTCAGCGGTATTTTAAACAGTTTTGGTAAGTTTAAGGCGGCAGCATTTGCGCCTGTATTGCTCAATATTATTCTGATCTCTGTTTTATTAGTGATCCAATTCAGCGATTTTCACTCATCTGTTATCATAGGGCTTATCTTATCTTGGGGGGTTTTATTAGCAGGACTTGCTCAGTTAAGTTTACTTGCTTGGGCTATGCATAAAAATGACATAAAACTTGATTTAAAGCGGCCACGCTGGAATGATAACAGCAAAAACCTGATTAAACTTGGCATTCCCGGGATCATCTCAGGGGGCATAACTCAGGTCAATATATTCATAGGAACAATCATTGCTTCTTTACAAGCAAGTGCAATTTCTTATCTTTATTATGCAGACCGCATTTATCAATTGCCATTAGGCATCGTGGGTATTGCAATCGGCGTTGTGCTTTTGCCAACATTATCGCGCAAGCTTAATGGCCAAGATATAAAGGGCGCACAAAGTGCAATGGATCATTCTTTAAGCTTTGCAATGCTTTTGACTTTACCAGCAGCTGTTGCTCTATTTGTTATCCCGTTACCAATCATCACTATTTTATTTGAAAGAGGCGCATTCACACCAAGTGATAGCTATCAAACTGCTTTGGCGCTGAAAGCTTTTGCAATCGGCCTTCCTGCTTTTGTGCTGATTAAAGTCTTCTCCCCTGCTTTTTTTGCAAGAAAAGATACGAAATCACCGATGAATTTTGCAATCTGTTCTGTTGTTATAAATATAACTGTGAGTTTTTTGCTCTTTGATTATATGGGGCATATAGGCATTGCACTAGCGACAACAATCGCTGGATGGATCAATGCGATTTCATTGATGATTGCCTTAAACCGCCGTGGACTTTACAAGATTAGTGGTAAAATTTCTGGTCGCATATTAAGAATGGTTGTTGCCTCTTTGCTGATGGCATTCATAACAATAGTCAGCCATGATATACTGCTAGAGACTTGGCTCACATCCTCTAATACACTTTTTGCAATTATTGCTTTAACCTTGCTTGTTTTAATTGGCATTATCTCATTTTTTGTTTCAGCTTATCTTTTACGCGTCTTCACAATTAAAGAAATTAAAAATTTAAGATCTGGCCAGTAAAGAAAAATATTAGGCTCTGAGCCTAATATTTATCGCCTTATTCTTCGATAATAAAATAAATAGCCTTGCTTCTTAAAAAGAAATTTTGCAATAGATGATGCAGATAATAATTTTTTGGAAAATAATATGACGAAGTTTACCCCACGCGTTTTTTCTGGCGTTCAACCTACTGGCAATCTTCACCTTGGCAACTATTTAGGTGCCATTAAAAAATTTGTTCCGCTTCAAGAAAATTATGAATGTCTTTATTGCGTTGTGGATTTACATGCGATTACAGCCAATCCAAACCCTGAAATTTTAGGCCAAAATACACGGGAAGTTGCAGCAGCCTATCTTGCGGCAGGCATTGACCCTAAAAATCATATTATATTCAATCAATCTTCTGTGCCCCAACATGCAGAACTCGCTTGGTTTTTCAACTGTGTTGCGCGTATGGGATGGTTAAATCGCATGACACAATTTAAGGAAAAAGCCGGTAAAAACAAAGAAAATGCCTCTGTAGGCCTCTATTCATATCCTAATTTAATGGCAGCTGATATATTGTTATATAAAGCAACGCATGTGCCTGTGGGCGATGATCAAAAGCAACATCTTGAACTTACTCGGGATATTGCACAAAAATTCAACATTGATTTTATTAAAACAATTGAAGAAAATGGCTTTGGTGATCAATATTTCCCATTACCTGAGCCGATTATTGCAGGGACCGCAACACGGGTTATGTCCTTAAGGGATGGCAGTAAAAAAATGAGCAAATCTGATCCATCAGATTATTCTCGTATTACAATGACAGATGATGCGGATGCTATCGCTTTAAAAATACGCAAAGCAAAGACCGACCCAGAGCCCCTACCTGAGACAATTGAAGGATTTGAAGGCAGACCAGAGGCAAAAAATCTAGTTGGCATTTATTCAGCCCTTTCAGGGAAAAGTGATGCGGAAGTTTTAGGCGAATTTGGCGGAGAGACTTTTGCCACCTTTAAAAAAGCCCTAACAGATCTAGCCGTTCCGACCCTTGAACCTATCACTAAAAAAATGCAAGGCTTCATGGATGATCAAGCTCAAATTGATCAAATTCTTAAAGAGGGCGGCGAGAAAGCACGTGCTATTGCTGAGGAAACAATGAAAGAAGTCAAAACTATTTTTGGTATGTTGCATCCATAATGCAAAAATAGGGTAAGCCTTGGGTTTTTAAAAATAATGTAAAGCATTTTCTATTGCTAGTTTTGAAGTTTGCCCTTAGGGTTGTTGAAGTTTAAGATTATTTAAGCGAGAAAAGCATGCCAACACGCAAGCAAAATAAGGATCTTGGTCGCAAATTTTTAGTGATTATTGATAATACTGAAGAGTGCAAAACAGCATTAGTCTATGCAGCCCATCGCGCTAAATCCACAAATGGTCGTCTTGTTTTACTCTCCGTCATTTCCCCTGCAGAATTTCAGCATTGGATTGGTATTGGCAATATTATGCGCGAAGAAGCAACAAAAACCATGCAAGAAGCATTGGATAAACGCGTTGAGATGGCTAAATCAATTATGTCAGATGTGCCTAAAACCCTTATCCGTGAGGGTATAATTTCTGAAGAAATTTTAAAACTGATTGAAGAAGATGAAGATATTGCCATCTTAGTTCTGGCTGCTGGCACGGGCAAGGACGGTCCTGGGCCTCTTGTATCTAATCTTGCGACAAAAGCTGCTGGCACATTTCCTATTCCTGTTACAATTGTGCCTGGCGCTATGTCTGATGAAGATATCAAAGCTATAGCCTAATTATATTATTATTTTCATTTGGAGATAAGATGAGCCTTGTAGAAATTGCAAAAATCGGCGCGCCCCATGGCATAAAAGGACATGTTAAGTTAAAAATATTTCTTGAGGATATCAGCTTATTAAAAAAGCTAAAGCCTTTGCAATTTCATGATGGCGAAATTGTTGAAATTGGCAATGTAAAACAGCAAGGCAAAGCCCATATTGCTTTTATCAAAGATGTTAATAATCGCAATAAGGCAGAAAATCTGAAAAATAAAGTTATATATGCTGAGAATAGCTTACTACCAGCTCCGGAAGAAGAAGAATTCTACTATTCTGACCTAATTGGTCTTGAAGTGAGAAACGAAATTGATGAGAAAATTGGTACTGTAAAAAATGTGATGGACTTTGGCGCAGGTGATATCATAGAAATTCTTTATAGCGATAGCAAAAAGACGGAACTCTTCCCTTTTACAAATAAAATCATCCCCATAATCAACGTCGTAGATAACTATATTATTATTAGTCAACCTGACATTCATGAAGTGATTGATACAGAAGAAAAACCAAGCGATTAATGAGTGTGTTGAAAAACAACTCTTAGCTTATTTTGAAGAGCCCTAGGCTCAGGACTTGATTATTTAGTCCATTCTGCGCCGATAGATTTACACTATGAACAGAAAAGAAAGCGCTGGAACTACTTGTAATTTCAAGCTTTTTTGACGCATTCATGGTGTAAATATATGGTGCCCATTAAATTTAAAAGTGGGTTTGAGTTAAAAGCATCATTTGTCAAAAATAAAGCTTCAAC
>WTKA01000109.1:0-2570 GCA_011524605.1 Hyphomicrobiales bacterium
GATCTAAAATATCTGACAAAATATTTTGAGCTTTTGCTGAAAGTAGCTTGCCTTGTGGTGTGAGTTCAAGGTTTTTTGCTTCTCTTTCAACCAACGAGCAATTTAAAATTTCCTCTAACTCTTTGATCTGCATAGAAAGGGCTGGCTGAGAAATATTGCAAAGTTTGGCCGCTTTGCCAAAATGTAATTCTGTCGCGAGTGCATCAAAATAACGCAAATGTTTTAGGGTAATTTTATACATAAGAAATATTTATCATAATTATAAGAAATTACAATTTTTTCTTATTGAAAAAATCTGCTACTAAGCAAATAAGCTATTTAAAATCTACTGAAAATAGTGTTTAGGTTTTTTTAGTAAAATCGAATTCACAAAACATATATGGAGCGAATATGAACGATATGCCAAAAGTTGAAGGCGGCAAATGCCCGGTTATGCACAATCAGTCTTCTTCAATCAGCACGGCAAACCAGCAATGGTGGCCAAATCAATTAAACTTGCGCATGCTAAACCAAAATGCGCCACAAATTCGCCCCGTAGAGGAAGAGTTTGACTATGTTGCAGCTTTTGAAGCGCTTGATCTAGACGCTGTGAAAAAAGATATTGATGCAGTTTTAACAGATTCCAAAGATTGGTGGCCTGCTGACTATGGTCATTATGGTCCTTTCATGATCCGTATGGCGTGGCATAGTGCGGGGACATACCGTACCTATGATGGTCGTGGTGGCGGCTCAAGCGGCACGCAGCGTTTCGCACCTCTAAACAGCTGGCCTGATAATGTGAACTTAGATAAGGCGCGTCGTTTATTATGGCCTGTGAAGCAAAAATATGGTCGTGCACTCTCTTGGGCAGATCTTATGATTTTAACAGGCAATGTTGCGCTTGAATCAATGGGTTTCAAAACATTTGGTTTTGGCGGCGGTCGTGAAGACATTTGGGAGCCTGAGCAAGATATTTATTGGGGACCTGAAGCGGAATGGCTCGATGATCAGCGTTATTCTGGTGATCGTGAATTAGAAGACCCGCTTGGCGCTGTTCAAATGGGCTTGATTTATGTTAATCCAGAAGGGCCTAACGGCAACCCTGATCCTCTTGCATCAGCACGTGATATTCGCGATACTTTCGCACGTATGGCTATGAATGATGAAGAAACGGTGGCGCTTGTTGCTGGCGGTCATACCTTTGGTAAAACCCATGGTGCAGGCGATGCAGCGCTTGTTGGCGCTGAGCCTGAAGGCGCATCTCTAGAAGAGCAAGGTTTTGGCTGGACTAGCAAGCATGGCACAGGTAAAGGCGGTGATACGATTTCAAGTGGTTTTGAAGGCGCTTGGACACCAACACCTGTTCAATGGGATAACAGCTATTTTGATACGCTTTTTGGCTATGAATGGGAATTAACAAAAAGCCCTGCTGGTGCGCAGCAATGGACGCCACAGGACAATGGTGGCGAAGGCAGTGTGCCTGATGCGCATGATAGCGCAAAAAGCCATGCGCCTATGATGACGACAGCTGACCTTGCGTTACGCATGGATCCTGCTTATGAGAAGATTTCTCGTCGTTTTCATGAAAATCCTGAAGAATTTGCAGATGCATTCGCGCGTGCTTGGTTCAAGCTTACTCACCGTGATATGGGGCCTATTGACTGCTATAAGGGCAAGGAAGTGCCGCAGGAAGCATTGATTTGGCAAGATAGAGTGCCAGTTGCTGATTATGATCAGATTGATGCTGCTGATATTGAAGCATTAAAGGCTGAGCTGTTAAATGCAGGTCTTAGCATTTCAGAACTTGTGTCCACGGCATGGGCTTCTGCTTCTACATTTAGAAGTAGCGATAAGCGCGGTGGTGCCAATGGTGCACGTATCCGTCTTGCGCCACAAAAAGATTGGGCAGCCAATGAGCCTGCAAAACTTGCTGTTGCCCTTGAGAAGCTGGAAGCAGTTCAGCAAAAATTCAATGCAAACAGTGGTGATAAAAAAGTTTCAATTGCTGATTTAATCGTGCTTGGCGGTTCTGCTGCAGTTGAAAAAGCGGCGAAAAATGCTGGCTATGATGTGTCTGTACCTTTCTTTGCAGGCCGCACGGATGCAACCCAAGAGCAAACAGATGTTGATTCTTTTGCTGTGCTTGAGCCAAAAGCAGATGGTTTCCGCAATTATACAAAGGCAAAATTACCACGCAAAGAAGAAGAAATGCTGATTGATAAAGCGCAGCTTTTAGGCCTAACAGCGCCTGAATTAACTGTCCTAGTTGGTGGTATGCGTGCATTGGGTGCAAATTTTGCTGGCTCTAAACATGGCATTTTCTCTGACAAACAAGACATGCTTTCAAATGACTTCTTTGTTTCTTTATTAGAGATGGATGTAACATGGTCAAAAGCGGCTGACGGCAGTTTTGAAGGTAAAGATAGCGCAGGTAAAGTTCTGAAAACAGCAACGGCTTCTGATCTTGTCTTTGGCTCAAACTCTGAATTACGTGCATTAGCTGAAGTCTATGCAAGTGATGACGGTGCCGCACATTTTGCTCAAAGCTTTGCAAATGCTTTTGCAAAAGTGATGAACGCAGATCGTTTTGA
>WTKA01000109.1:2670-52784 GCA_011524605.1 Hyphomicrobiales bacterium
TTGCTCAAAGCTTTGCAAATGCTTTTGCAAAAGTGATGAACGCAGATCGTTTTGACTTGAAATAATTTTTGATTTTCTTTGACTACATTTTGGGCTGTTTGATGTAACAGCTTTAAGATTTGGCATTGATTTGTAAAAATAGATAAACCCGACGTTTAATTTCAAATGTCGGGTTTTTTTAGCTCAATATTTAAGCTATATAAAAAGTAACAAAATAGGAAGGATCCCATATGCAGTATCGGAAATTAGGACGGACAGATTTAGATGTGAGTGTCATTTGCCTTGGGACTATGACATGGGGGCGGCAAAATAATGAAGCTGAAGGCCATGAGCAGATGGATTATGCGCTTGAGCAAGGCGTAAACTTCTTTGATACAGCAGAAATGTATGCTGTGCCGCCAACCCCTGATACTTATGGTAAAACTGAAGAGATTATTGGCACTTGGTTCGCTGAAAAAAAAAATAGGGATCAAGTTATACTTGCAACAAAAGTTGCAGGTCCAGGCCTTGGCTGGGTGCGTGATGGCCATGCAAAGATTGACCGACAAAATATTATGGAAGCTGTGGAAGGGTCTTTAAAGCGCCTACAAACGGACTATATCGATCTTTATCAACTGCATTGGCCAAACCGCGGCTCTTATCACTTTAGCCAGCAGTGGAAATATGGTCCTAAATTTAATCGAGAACATGTTGAAGCGAACTTTATTGAAGTGCTTGAAACATTAGATGAGTTGATCAAGCAAGGCAAAATACGCCATATTGGCCTTTCTGATGAAAGTGAATGGGGCACTATGAAATATTTGCAGCTGAGCGAAAAACATGACTTGCCGCGCATGCAATCCGTTCAAAATGAATATTCTTTATTATGCCGTTTATTTGAACCGGGATTTGGGGAATTAGCCATTGCAGAAGAGTGCGGTCTCTTAGCGTGGTCTCCACTAGCAACAGGCATGCTTTCGGGCAAATATCTTGAGGGTGCACGGCCTAAAGGTTCGCGTTGGACATTATCATCGGGCACTATGGCTCGCGACACGAAGGAAGCAAACGCTGCGGTTAAAGCCTATATGGACGTTGCGGTAAAACACGGACTTGATGTCTGTCAAATGGCGCTTGCTTTTGTGAATATGCAAGCTTTTGTCACTTCTAATATCATTGGCGCAACGACAATGGAACAGCTCAAAACAAATATCGCCTCTATCGATCTTGATCTCAATGAAGATGTACTAGCCGACATAGAAGCTGTCCGCCGTCAATATCCTATGCCGTTCTAATTTTTGACATTCTTTGGTATGAAGCCACCGGCTTTGCTGGTGGTTTTTTATTTTTACCTCTGTGTAATAATATTTCTTTTTTAAATCCACAAAATGAGAATGATAGCAAGTATAATTACTGCAAATTAAAATATCAGCTACTTTGGCGATATTCTTCAATTTGTTCCGGTGTTGCAGGTATGATTTCAACAGACTCGCCACAACCACATGCAGACACTTGATTAGGGTTTTTAAAAACAAATCCTGACGAGAAGGTTGATGTTTCGAAATCCATTTCTGTGCCAAGCAAAAACATCATCGCAGATTTATCAACATAAAGCGTGATATCTTTTGTTTGCACGATGTCATCGCCTGTCTCGGCCTGCTCCACATAGTCCATACTATATTCCATGCCAGCGCAACCGCCCTTTTTCACACCAATTTTCAGGCCAGAAATAGATTTATCAGACTTTGCAATAATCGCTTTAACGCGATCAGCAGCTCTATCCGTTACTGAAATGATGGGGGGAAGGCCTTGAAACAATTTCGTTTTCCTTTTTAAAGCGCTACGTTAATGGCTATTTCTAAACTCTTACCATTAATTATAGCATATATTTAAAATATAAAGAAACTACCACATATTGAGCGCAACGCGCGCCTCATCTGACATACGGCTCATATCCCATGGGGGATCAAAAACCATAGTAACGTCAACGGAAGGAATGCCAGCGATTGATTCAACAGCATCTTGCACCCAACCCGGCATCTCACCTGCCACAGGGCAACCTGGCGCTGTTAACGTCATATCAATTTTCACTGAGCGATCATCTTCCACTTCAACTTTGTAAATTAGCCCTAACTCATAGATATCAACGGGAATTTCCGGATCATATACACTTTTCAATGCCCCAATAATATCATTTGTTAGAGCATCTAATTCTTCTTTAGGAATAGTTGATTGAGCGCTATCATCTGCGACTGAAGTGATATTATCATTTGCACTATCATTTTGCGGCTGCTCTTCCATGCCATTCCCATCTTAGTTATTGCTAGAATATATCTTTATTTAAGCTCAATTCACTAATTATTCAAGCTTTGTAAGAAAAATTATAAAATTGGTTTGGTAATAAAAAAAGCACCACTACCTTGAGCATAAGGTAGCAATGCTTAGTTTGGTCGCTAAAGGGATAGGCTTAAGAAAAAGCCAATATTATTATTCTGCCAATCATTCTATTATTATTTTTAGATTAAGCCTGATCTTGTCGAACCATTGGCGCCATTTGATCCCCCCAACTGCCATCTCCATTATGATGTCTTGATACACGAACTAGCTCAACAGAAATACCTTGATCAACAGCGCGCTGAACTGATTCATTTAAACGGTGTACATTCTCCGCAATGCGCCTAATGCTTCTCTCATGCTCATCACGAGACTCTACTTCAGTTCTTTTAAATGCAGATATATTTGACATTGTTTTTCTCCTTTAATTCAAGCGTCAATTAAGCTGCGCTATCAAATTGGTTCATCGTATTTTTCGTGCCGCCGGCTTTAAGAGCTTTATCGCCGCCAACCATTTCTTTGAAAGTATCACCTAAATCAGAGCCTACTTCATGTTGATGCTTAACAGCGCTAATGCCACGTCTAATCTCTTCGCGCTGAATTGTGTTTACATAGGCCAGCATGTGCTCTTCTCCAAAATAGCCACGAGACAATTCATCCGTTCCTTTTGCCGTGAGATGGAAGGTCGGCAGAGTGATCAAGTTATGGAACACACCAGCGCGCGCTGAAATGTCTTTTTGGAAATTTTGCAAACGCTTGTCAGCTTCAACACCGATCTCATCTGCGTCATATTTTTCAGACATAAGCTCATTGTCATTAGGATAAGCATTTTCTTCAATACGTCCTTCTGCAATCCATTGTTGACGCACTTGCTTGCGCAAATTCAGTGTCCAATTAAAGGAAGGCGAGTTGTTGTAAACAAGCTTAGCATTTGGCACAACTTCTTTAATCTCGTTCACCATGGAAGCAATTTCATCAACATTAGGTGTTGCCGTTTCAATCCAAATCATATCTGCACCACCATCAGTGAGACTTGAGATACAATCTTCTACAACACGGTCACGCCCTGTATTTTCTTTAAATTCAAATAGGCCATTTGCAAGACGGCTTGGCTTTTTATAAGAGCCATTTTGATAAAGCAATACATCGCCTTCACTAGCAGGATTGTTATCCGTAACATCCTCTGTTTTCAGCCATTTATTATATTCAAAAGCCATATCAAATTCCGCTTGCGAAACTGGAATTTTTTGCGTCAATCCAGCGCCTAAACTATCTGTGCGCGCTACGATCACACCATCATGAACACCAAGTTCTTCAAAAGCAAGACGACATGCGCGTAGCTTTTCAATAAAGTCCTCGCGAGGCACGGTTACTTTACCATCTTGATGACCGCACTGCTTAGCATCAGACACTTGATTTTCAATTTGCAATGCGCAAGCGCCTGCTTTGATCAGCTCTTTTGCAAGCAAATAAGTAGCATGTTCATTACCAAATCCAGCATCAATATCGGCGATAATCGGCACAACATGACTTTCAAAATTATCAATTTCAGAGATAATTTCAGCAATTCTTGTTTCAGAACCACCGTTAGCTTTCGCTTCATTGAGCTCTTTAAATAAATCATTTAAAGCAACTTCATCTGCTTGGCGCAAGGAAACATAAATCTCATTGATTAAGTCAGCTACGGCAGTTTTTTCATGCATAGACTGATCCGGCAAATGCCCCCAACGATTACGAAGACCCGCAACCATCCAACCAGAAAGATAAACATAAGCGCCTTTTGCTGTGCCGCGCATACGCTTTACAGATTTAACCATTTGCTGCGCGTGGAAACCAGACCAGCAACCCAAAGATTGTGTAAATTTACTTGTATCATTATCATAAGCTGCCATATCGCTGCGCATGATTTTAGCCATCTGCTTTGCAATATCTAAATGCGTGTCAAAACTATTTTGAATGCGCAGCTGTGCAATGTGATTAATATCAACACCGCCAGCTGTATAGCCTGTAGGATACCGATTTGATAATTCAGCTAGTGTTTGAGTATATGATTTCCTCATAAGCGTTCTCCAATGTAAATTATTGCTATTACAACTACCACAAAAACCATACTAGCTGATTTAGATAAAAGTTGAAAATACATTTTAAAACAATGTAGTATCCATGTAATATTTGTAAATTTTAGCTTTGTAATATTGTAAATTTTGTGTATATTATCGTTATAAAATTTGTAAATTTTTGTTATTGGGCGTATATAATATGAAATCAAATACTGAAAAGCTCTTCCTCGGCGCACGGATCAGAAAGCTGCGCCGGCAGCTCGGATTAACACAGGGCCAGCTAGCAAAAGATTTAGAAATTTCGCCAAGCTATGTTAATTTAATCGAGGCAAATCAACGCCCTTTAAGCGCTAACCTCTTGATCAAACTTGCAACGATATATGACTTTAATGTTTCGGATTTGTCAGAAGTTGGAAGCGGACAATTAGTTTCAGAACTATTCAGCTTATTAAAAGACCCCACACTTGAAATCAAAAATTTCAGCAAATTAGATGTTGAAGAAGTGGTAAATGCTTCCCCAGAAATTGCGCGCAGCTTTGTTACGCTTTACATGAAATATCGCTCTTTGATGTTAAGCTCCTATTCAGGACAAAACCAATTGCAAGATAGAGACAATCTAGAGATCTTAGAACAATCAACAAAAAGCGTAGAAAACTTACGAATTTTTTTCACTGAGAAAAAGAATTATTTCAGTGAAATAGACGAAGCAGCTGAAGCTTTATCGCAAGAGCTTCGCCTACAAACTGGCATCCCTAATGCTGCTCTATCCGATCGCCTCAAGCAAAAACATAATATTCGCGTTCGCATCGTCCCCCATGAAACAATGCCGGATCGCCTTAGTTTTTTCGACCCCCATCGCGGCTCTCTCAACCTGTCAGAGCTTATGCCCATTTCTAGTCAACGTTTTCAAATGGCGATGCATTTAGCTTTATTGGAACAAGGTGGGCTTATTGATGAAGAAATTAAAAATTGCGGCTATGAGGATCTTGATACAATTCGCTTGATCAGGATCAGCCTTGCTAATTATTATGCCGCGGCAGTTCTTATGCCCTACCAACGATTCTTACTATCCTGTGAGCAAAGCCAATATGATATAGAATTGTTAAGCCATCGCTTTGGCACAAGCTATGAACAAACCGCTCACCGCCTTACTACTTTGCAAAGGCCTGATGCGAGGGGAATCCCCTTTTTCTTTGTTCGCGTAGATACAGCTGGCAATATATCTAAGCGTTTTAGCGCGGGTAAATTTCATTTTTCTAGTTTTGGCGGCACCTGCCCCTTGTGGAGCATTCACAGCTGCTTTGACACACCCGAACAAATTCAACCTCAAATTATCGCCATGCCAGATGGTATGACATATTTCTCCATAGCGCGAACTGTTCAACGAAACTCAGGCATCTACACCCAACCTACGCTGCGCTATGCTATAGGTCTTGCTTGCGATATTTCCCATGCCTCTAGGCTCATTTACTCAAACCATTTTGATCTTGAGAATCTACAACCGACACCAATCGGTACGAATTGTTATCTTTGTGAACGAGAAAATTGCGCTGCACGCGCGCATGCGCCAATCAATTCAAAACTTAGCTACTCAGAGCGTGAACGCAACATTTCCCTCTTCCGCTTTTATAATGACCGCAATAAATGATTTTTCATAATTGTCGTTCTAAAAGCAAGTTCGGCTAATCTTTTTCAATATAATGACAATGCCAATGCATTTGATTGAAGACATTGTAGGATATTATAGGATATCAAAACTAAGCTGAAATTTTGCCAAATATTTTCTTAGACGATCCCCATCATTTGAAGAAGTTTTTGACTTTCTAGATGCGGAGAATAAATGTCGACCGGCTTCACTAATATTTTTACTATCTCTGCAAACATCAATAACATATTTTAGCTGCGCTTGATCAAATGGGTCGATTTCTCCTAATTCATCCCCTAAAATAGATAATAATAGCTCATCTTCTTTTTTAAATTTCAAACGCTGCCACTGCTCTTTAAGATATATGATTTCCTCTTCGACCATAGACAAAGTAATCCGACCTCTAGGAGCCAATGTCGCTAAACGCATAATGGATGCCCCAAGATCTCGAAAATTCCCTGGCCAATTTGACTTATAATCTAAAGCAAAGGCAAGATACTTGCTCATTGCATCAGAATTAAACCCCATCCTTGTACCAAGCAGCTTACTTACCTTCATAAGTTCATATTCAATATTTGGTTCAATATCATCTTTGCGTTGTTTCAAACTTGGTAATTCAAATGTCCACATATTTAATCGCGCATAAAGATCGAGACGAAATTCCCCTTGCTCAATCTTATCACTTAAACCATTACCCGCTGCTGCAATCACTTGAAATTTACTTGTCACTTCATAATCTGAGCCAACTGGATAAAATCTCCCTGTTTCAATCGCCTGCAATATCATAGCTTGCTCACTCAGCCCTAATTTATCAATATCATCTAGAAATAATATACCCCCGTCAGCTTCTCTTAAATACCCTCTCCGCTCATGAGAAGAAGCATTGAAAGCACCTCTACGGTGCCCAAAGAGAGCAGACATTGCGCCCTCACCTCTTAATGTTGAACAATTAATATGAACAAATCGGCCTTTAACTCTCCGATTTTGGAGTTTTAATTCATATATTTTCTCAGCCAGCGCAGACTTACCCGTACCCGTTCCACCACATAGCAATAAAGGAAAGTCTGTAGATGAGGCAACAAGCTCTATACGTTCTATCATAGCATTAAACTGTTCATTTTTTGTAGAAATACCAGCTTTTAAAAGAGTATTATGTTCCTCTGAGATTAAATCAAATCGCTGCTGAATGGCATCAAAACGAGATAAATCAAGATCAATTTTTGAAAGATGCCCGTTAATATCCTCCTCCCAATCGCCTTGACGAGGAGGTGACGTTTGAAGGAGCTTTGCAGGAATATGCCTTGATTCAGCAAGTAAAAACCAGCAAATCTGCGCAACATGCGTACCCGTTGTAAGATGGATATAATAGTCTTCCCTATCCTCATCAAACCCATAATTTCGTGCAAAATCAAAAAGCTTTGCATAAACTTCTTGAAAATCCCAAGGGCTATGCAAATCAATACATTGTAATAGAACTTCAGTTTCAGGAGAGCTCCGCTCAATATCCTTCTTAACCTTATAAGCAAGGCGAGAAAAATCCTTACCGTAAATTAATTCAAGTCTTGAAACTTTAAAGTTAGCATGCTGTGTGACTGCAATACTCGGCCTCCAACGCTGTTTTTTACCTGCATCAAGCTTAGTGCCTAAAAAACCAATAACTATATTTTTCTTCATACGATATATTTTTATAAATTACGATAATTTAATATCATAAATTATTGAACGCAAATATGCAATATCTATTTTAACGCTTTAAAATCAATCACTTAAACATTTTTTATTTTTTATTTTCGCTAGAGCCTTTGCATCATATTATCAAGCTAACTGAGTGAGAAAAATTGCTCAACTAAATAATAAAGAAAAATAAGAAAAGAGAAAATATGACAAATTATATAGAAAAATTAACTGGAAAAGATTTAATAGCGGCAGGTTTTGAACCAGGGCATTGG
This sequence comes from Hyphomicrobiales bacterium, assembly GCA_011524605.1. Lineage (GTDB taxonomy): Bacteria > Pseudomonadota > Alphaproteobacteria > Rhizobiales > WTKA01 > WTKA01. The sequence continues at coordinate 10,635 of WTKA01000109.1, forward strand.
TTTTCTAGCGCATTAGACATTGGCAATGCTATGCTTGAAGCAGGCGTGGAAACAACAACTGTCATGGAGAAAATAGATAGTATGAAACCAGCCCCTCACCTACCTTTAAAAGCATCTGATGATATAACTTTTTATACTAATATTCATGCAGAAAATGAGCATGAACAGGAGAATATTGATAAAGTAAAAGCAACAATGACAGAAGTAATGCGAACGCCTGTTGTCAAGGCTGGTTCAATCATGCCAGATGCTTGCCCTGCAGGACCAATCGGGACAATTCCAGTTGGTGGCATTGCTGCGTCTGAAGCGATTCATCCAGGCATGCATTCAGCTGATATTTGCTGCTCTATGTCTATATCTATTTTCAAAGATGCTGACCCTTGCAAACTGTTAGATTCTGTTCATGAAGCAACCCATTTTGGACCTGGTGAAAGAAGCAGAAGCGGGCAAATTTGGCCAGAAACAAGCCTTTTACAGAAATTTGAAGAAAATAGCTTTCTTAAAGGTTTGAAAAGCAAGGCGATTGGTCATTTTGCAACACAAGGGGATGGCAACCATTTTGCTTATGTTGGAACCATTAAATCAACAGGCGAGACAGCCTTAGTAACCCATCATGGTTCTCGTGCGCCTGGAGCAATGCTTTATAAACGTGGCATGGCAGCAGCTGAAAGATTTAGAATGCAGTATTCGCGTGAAACATTACCACAAAATGCTTGGATTCCTGCTGACAGCTATGAAGGTGAAGAATATTGGAGTGCATTACAAATTATTCGAGAATGGACAAAACAAAATCATAGAAAAATACATGATATGGCAGCACAAAGAGCTGGTTTTACGATTGTTGATCAGTTTTGGAACGAGCATAATTTTGTGTTCCGTAAAAGCGATGGCTTATTTTATCACGGTAAAGGCGCAACACCGGCCTTTAAAGGTTGGGCTGATGATGCAACTGATCTAACGCTGATTCCTTTAAATATGGCAGAACCTATTTTAATTGCGCGCGGTAAAAATGCTAAACATGGATTAGGATTTGCTCCTCATGGTGCAGGTCGCAACTATTCTAGAACACAGCATAAACGTATGAATTCAGGTCGTACTGATGAAGAAATTTTTGCAGAAGAAACAAAACATATTGATGCTCGTTTCTACTGTAAGGAAATGGATATTTCAGAACTGCCAAGCGCTTATAAGAATGCATCTGCCGTACGAAAGCAAATTAAAGACTATGATTTGGCTGAAGTTGTTGATGAAGTGTTGCCTTATGGCTGTATCATGGCTGGAGACTGGGAAAAAAATGCACCTTGGCGAAAAAAACGAGCACGAAAAGCTGCGAAAAACGTAAAAAAGGAAAATGCTTAAATCATTCCCAACTAATAATAATGAAACCCTGGCGATATTTTATCGCCGGGGCAGATTATTTAAGCTGAGAATTTTAAGATAAACAGGTAAATTTAAAACAATTATTTGATCGATATATTTGAGAAGGAGAAGTATAATTTATTTCACCCTCTGCACGCCTTACTTCATTAGGCCATCTCTGAGGTTCAATTGCTAAGTGAGAGCGCGCTGCATGATCATTGGTATAGATTTGCAAACCCGGCTGATCTGTCAACACAGTCAGAGCAAGGTCATGGGTATGCAAATTACAAACAGCGTTTAATCCCTTTTCATTTAAGCAAAAATTATTATCTATTTGCCGATCATTAATGATAGCAGGCTGACGAAAGTCAAAATCACTTTTTTCAACAGAAATAGGCGCATCTAGTGGTATTTTTTCATGGCTTACAGGCAAATATTTATCGGCATTGATTTGCAAAAAATGATTATTTATATTTTTTCTTCCATCTAGATTGAAATAAACATGGGGTGCAAGATTAAAATAATTCACTCGTGGTGATGTAGCCTCCAAAGCAACTGAAAGCTGATCATCCGTTAATGTATAAATAACATCAAATTTTGAAGGACCAGGGAATCCCATATGGCCATCTTCAATTTCAACATGAAACCTAATTGACTGCCTTGATATTTCGACACATTGCCAATCAAGTTCTGACAAACCCAAGGCACCCCCATGCAAACAATGCACGCCCTCATTTTGATCAAGCTTATAAGATGTGCCATTTATCGTGAAGCATGCCCTCTCAATGCGGTTAGCAACAGGGCCAACAATCGTATTAGCATAATGATGTGGTGCGCTGCGATCTGATTGACTTAAAACCAGATCGCGACTTAAAGATTTATATATAAGCCTTGTGAGTGACGCGCCCCTAGGGTGAAATTCAGCATGTAGCGCTTTTGTTTGGAGTTTATACACTATCGAATTCGTGCCTCACTCTCAGCATCAAATATAAAAACATCCTCTTCTTTGAATTTCACACCAATTTCAGTGCCCGACTCAGGTGTTTGACCACTCTTATGCTCAATAATGAGTCGCTCTCCATTTTCAGCATTGGCATAGACATAGCTTACCGCGCCTAACCGCTCAACAATATCAACAATTAAGCCCTTACCCTTGCTCTCCACTTGTAAATGCTCTGGGCGAATGCCAATAAAAATATCGCCATCTGCGGCTTTTGGAGCCTTTATTTTTTGATTTGAAAGTATTGAGCACGTTGCTGCGCCAGAAAGAACAGATGCTTTTATGAAATTCATAGAAGGCGATCCAATAAAACCAGCGACAAACATATTATCTGGGTCAGAATAGAGCTTCATTGGGGAGCCAACCTGCTCAATGACACCTGCACGTAATACCACAATTTTATCAGCTAAAGTCATAGCTTCAACCTGATCATGGGTTACATATATCATCGTTGCGCCAATTTCCTTATGAAGACGCATAATCTCAACGCGCATATCCACACGAAGTTCCGCATCTAGGTTGGAAAGCGGTTCATCAAAAAGAAAAACCTCAGGCCCGCGAACAAGCGCCCTGCCAATTGCAACGCGTTGGCGTTGCCCCCCGGAAAGAGCTTTTGGCTTACGCGCCATATAGTCATCAAGTTTAAGAATTTTAGAAACTTCATCAACTTTAGACTTTATTGTAGCCTTATCAACGCCATTCATACGAAGCCCAAAGCCCATATTCTCTTCTACACTCATATGAGGATAAAGAGCATAAGTCTGAAAAACCATAGCAATACCACGATCGGCAGCATCAACATGCGTTACATCACGTTCACCAATCTTAATCTGCCCACCCGACGTCTTTTCAAGCCCCGCTATCATTCTTAATAAGGTTGACTTGCCGCAACCTGAAGGCCCTACAAAAACACAAAATTCTCCAGGTTCAATTTCAAGATCAATGCCATGAATCACTTCTATTGTTCCATAGCGTTTTACCGCACCTGATAAACTTACTCCAGACATGCAACTATCCTCCCATTTTCGGTAACATCCATACAGCGGCATCTTCACCAATTTGCTGTGCCGTTTGCTGTAATATTTCTTTATAATTTGCTAATTCTTCTAAACTCATCCGAGCCGTTGAGCTTGTTATTGATATGCCGCCAACCACTTCTTTACTCTTAGTAAGAATTGGGACAGCAATACAAATAATGTTAGGCTCATGTTCTTCCCGATCAAAAGCCACGCCCTGTTCATAAATTTCCTTCAATTCTTTATTCAGCGCTTCCGCTGAAACGAGCGTATGTTTGGTGTGAGGATAAAAACTTTGTTGGGCAATAATCTTTTGACATTTTTCATAATCAATATGAGCCAACATCGCTTTGCCAACACCGGTGCAATAAGCGGGGCCAATCTTGCCCGCACCAGAGAACATCACAATCGGACGGTTAGAATTTTTCTTATCAACATAAAGCACTTGCCCATGATCAAGCTGGGCAAGGTGAATCGTTTCACCTGTTTTTGTGGATAATTCTTCAAGATAGCTAGAAGCAATTGGCGCTAGCGATGCAGTTTGCCACGCAGAATAAGCCAAACGTATTAAGCGTGACCCTAAGGAATAATGCCCCGTATCAGCATTGAAGAATAACATATTTTGATTAGCGAGGGTTTGCAGCAAACGATAGGTTGATGGCTTCGGATATGGGCTGCGTTCAAGTATATCATTGAATTTTACAGGCTTACGAAAACTCTCAACAATATCAAGAAGCTTCAGAGCCTTACCAACAGTGCCATCTTTATCATTGATTTGATCTAACATATTTATCCACACTTTTAATTATTAATTGACTCTTAACACAGACTATGCGTAAATATCAATAATTAAAATCAAGTTTCATATAATGAAACAAACATAAAACTGGAATGGACTATTAACTTAATTTGCTAATTAATTATGGGAGACAAACATGGCAAATAGAGCAGTTAAAATATTCAGCATGCTCGCTGGAACCTTACTCGCAACAAGTGCGTTTGCAAGTGAACTTGTTATCAATTTTGATGACCCTAATCCTGCACCTAAGGCAGGTTTTGAAGCGGCAGTTGAGGCTTTTAAAGCTGAAAACCCTGATATTAATGTAACCGTTAATATCAACGATCGCGAAGCGCATAAAACCGCAATTCGTAACTTCCTATCTGCAAATGCACCAGACATTACAGCTTGGTATCCGGGCAATCGTATGGCACCATTTGTAGATGCAGGTCAGTTTGAAGATATTTCTGACCTTTGGGCATCAGATGCTAATCTATCCTCAAATTTTGAAGCGATTAAGCCAACAATGACACGTGATGGCAAGCAATGGGGCGTTCCTTATTCTTACTATCAGTGGGGTGTCTATTATCGCGCTGACATTTTTGCAGATAATGGCATAGAAAAGCCAACAACTTGGGATGGCTTGCTTGCTGCTTGTGACACGCTTAAAGGCGCGGGTATCACACCTTTCACAATTGGCACTAAATATCTTTGGACTGCAGCTGGTGTCTTTGATTATCTAAACCTTCGCACAAATGGCTATGAAGTTCATAATGGACTTACAGCTGGTGAAATTAAATATACAGATGATCGGATACAAGAAACTTTCAAAAATTGGACAACAATGCTTGAACGCTGCTCTTTTGTTGATAATCATGCGACTATGTCATGGCAAGATGCAATCGCACCTTTTGCTAATGGTGAAGCGGCTATGTATGTGATGGGCAACTTCTCAGTTGCAGCTTATAAAGATGCAGGATTGACGGATGATCAGATTGACTTCTTCCAATTCCCTGAAATCACGCCAGGCCTTGCTCGTGCTGAAGAAGCACCTGCGGATGCTCTCTTCATTCCATCAGGAGCAAAAAACAAGGAAAATGCTCGCAAATTCTTAAGCTTTATTGCACAGCCTGAAATTCAAGGCGAATGGAATAAAACAATTGGTCAGCTACCTCCTAACTCAAAAGCGCCAATCAACAGCGATGATAAATTTATCGTTCAAGGCTTTGAAACAGTGTCAACTGCCTCTGGTCTTGCACAGTTTTATGACCGTGATGCGCCGGCTGAAATGGCAAGTGAAGGCATGAAAGGATTCCAAGAATTCATGATCAAGCCTGAGCGTCTAGACGCTATCCTTAAGCGTCTCGATAAAGTACAAATGCGCGTTTATAAATAAAACGCTCGTTACCGGTCGCCTTGGCGGCCGGTATCCTCCTGCCAATAATTAAACCCGTTTCTCGAACGAGGTCTTTACCAATGAATAGCTCAAACCAATCTAAATCAACGCGCTCGCAAATGCGCAGCCGTCAGCAGCAAATTGCGCCATGGATATTTTTAACACCAGCAGCACTTTTCTTCTCGGTCTATGTCATTTTACCAATTTTTCAGTCCATATGGATTTCATTTTATGCGTGGGATGGGATCGGTGAGCGCCAGTGGGTTGGCTTTGAAAACTATATTGAACTATTTGATGATTATAGATTTTATACTTCCTTGAAAAACAATATATTGTGGCTTGTACTTTACATGCTAGCAGTGCCGATTGGCCTTTTTATCGCGTTATTTTTAAACCAGAATATTTGGGGCATGCGCTTTTATAAATCGATGTTTTTCTTTCCCTTTGTCATCTCGCAAGTCGTCGTAGGCCTTATTTTCACTTGGTTTTACAATCCAAATTTTGGCATTATAGGTGAAATCTGGCAGTTTTTTGGGGCAACTCCCCCTTCCATCCTTGGCGATGAACGATATGTGACTTATGGCATTATTTTTGCCGGTCTTTGGCCGCAAATATCCTATTGCATGATCCTCTATCTGACGGGACTCAACAATGTTTCATCAGATCAAATTGAAGCGGGGCGCCTTGATGGTGCAAAGGGATGGCGCATGTTGCGATTTGTTATCTTGCCACAACTATGGCCAGCAACCTTTTTAGCAATTGTTGTTACTGTCATTGGTGCTTTGCGTTCTTTTGATATGATCGCAATCATGACCCAAGGTGGGCCTTATGGTTCTTCTAATGTCTTATCCTATTTTATGTTTGAACAAGCGCTAAGTGAATATGGGTTCCGAATGGGCTATGGCTCAGCAATTGCTGTCATCCTATTCCTAATCATGCTGATTTTTATTAGCTATTTTCTTTGGGTTATGTATCAAGATGAGAAGAGAGGCTAAATCATGTTTCCAACACCAATAGAGAGCCGTTCTGCATCACGCCAGCAAAGCTATAAGATTTTCGTCCCAATCGCGCTTATTGTATGGCTATTGCCCCTCATCGCCATTTTCATGACATCAATCCGATCAGCTGCGGATATAAATACAGGCAATATGTTCGGCTGGCCCAATGACTTCCAAATGATGCAAAACTATATGGATGTGTTCCGAAATTCCCAAGCTGCAACCTATTTTTTAAATTCCATTAAAATAACAATACCAACTGTTATTATATCAGTCGCTCTTGCTTGTCTTGCAGGTTATGCCCTTTCAATTTATCGCTTTCGCGCCGCCCTCCCCCTTTTCTTCATATTTGTAGCAGGCAATTTCGTTCCTTTTCAAATTCTTATGGTGCCTGTCCGTGATTTATCCGTAAGCACAGGACTTTATGATACGGTGACAGGACTAGTACTATTTCATGCGGCTTTTCAAACGGGATTTTGCACGCTTTTCATGCGTAATTTTATCAAAGCCCTGCCCTTTGACCTAATCGAAAGTGCGCGTATTGAAGGCGTCGGTGAGTTTAAAATTTTCTGGTATATTGTGCTACCCCTTGTTCGCCCCGCAGTTGCTGCCTTAAGCGTACTTATTTTCACTTTTGTTTGGAATGACTTCTTTTGGGCAACTGTTTTAACCCAAGGTGAGGCTTCAAAACCAATCACTGCTGGCGTACGTGCCTTAAATGGTCAATTCGTTTCGCAATGGCACCTTGTATCAGCAGCCTCTTTAATGGCCGCGATACCACCTGTAGCCATGTTCTTTTTGATGCAAAAGCATTTCATTGCAGGGTTAACATTGGGCGCTGTCAAATGATTGAGAATTGGCGAATTGATACCTTGGCACAAACGCTTGTGCTAGCAGCTGATGATAAAAACTTGCCATCTGTTGTTTATTGGGGAGCATCTTTACCGCTTGATGAGGATTTAGAACTGCTTTTTAAAGCACATAAAATAGATCTTACGGGTGGTATGCTTGATGAAAATCCTGATTTATCTATTTGCCCTGAAGCAATCCGCAGCTTTCCGGGACAAGCAGGCACCCTTATTCATAATGAAAATGGAAAGCTGTTATCGCCTAAATTCAAGTTTAAAGAAGCATTTAATGAGATAGAAGAAAATCATGGAACATTAGAGCTTATTTATGAAGATCTAAACTATGGCCTTAGCTATATTGCGAAATTTTCCGTCAATCAGGATAGTCAGCTCATTTTGGCTGAGGCTGAAATTAATGCAAAAAGCCCTATACGCCTGAACTGGTTGGCAGCACCCGTTATGCCAGCCCCTCAACTCGCAGATGAAATGATCGATTTTTCAGGGCGTTGGTGTGGCGAATTTCAACAAATGCATACCCCTTGGCATGCGGGTATTCATTGTCGAGATAATCGCACAGGTCGTACGGGGCATGAACATTTCCCAGGGCTTTTTATTCCTGAACGCGGGGCAACCCATGCAAAAGGCAATGTCTATGCCTTCCATTATGGCTGGTCAGGCGGACATAAGATGATTGCAGAAGAGCTGCCTGATGGGAGGCGACAAATTCAATTTGGACATGCGGCAGATATTGAGACGGAGACTAAGACTAGCTTTAGCACTGCCCCACTTTATCTTGCCTATTCAAGCGATGGCATGAATGGGTGCGCCCGTGCTTTTCAACGCCATATTCGTCATCATATTATCAAACTGCCTCAACCAGAACGACCTCGCCCTGTACACTATAATTGCTGGGAAGCGGTATATTTCAATCATAACCTTGCCGAACTCAAAGAGATTGCGACCATTGCAGCAAGCTTAGGGGCAGAACGTTTTGTCCTTGATGATGGCTGGTTTGGTACGCGCGATGATGACACACGCGCGCTCTCAGAATGGGAAGTCGATAAGCGCAAATATCCTGACGGCTTAACCCCTCTAATTGAACATGTGCAAGCAAAGGGGATGGGATTTGGCATTTGGTTTGAACCTGAGATGATAAATCCTGTTTCTTCTGTTTACGAAGACCATCCTGAATGGGCTCTCGGTGATACGGATCAAATCCTTGGTAGAAACCAAAAGCTCCTAAATATGAAGCTTGAAGAAGTACAAAATTTTTTATTTGACCGCATTGCAAATATTTTAGATAGCTACGCAATTGAATATATCAAATGGGATCATAATCGTGTCCTCCCTATGCCTGATGCAGAGCAAACACGCGCAACTTATATGCTAATTGACCGATTACGCGCTAAGTTTCCGCATGTTGAAATTGAAAGCTGTGCATCAGGTGGCGGACGTGCTGACTTTGGCATTTTAGAAAGAACGCATCGTGTATGGCTCTCTGATAGTAATGATGCGCTTGAACGCGCTCGTATTCAGCATGGCGCTGCTTTCTTTCTGCCTGCATCTGTCACAGGAAGCCATGTGGGGCCAAGAATTTGTCACACGTCAGGGCGTATTCATGACATTAATTTCAGGGCATGGGTTGCAGCACAGCGCCATATGGGATTTGAAATGGATCCTAGGGAACTTACAAGCGATGAAGTTCATGTTCTTAAGCAAGTCACCCAATGGTGGAAATCTGAACGCGACTGGCTGATGAAAGCAGATATTTTACGGCTTGATAGCACTGACCCTTCAGTCTTAGCAGAGCTTCATTTAGCAGAAGATGAGCAGCAATTTGTTGTTTTTGCAAATAAGATCGATACCTCTAGCCAAATATCGCCTAGGCCTTTGCAATTTTGCGGTTTAAAAACAGATGGTTATTACATGATTGATCTTATCAATCGCAACGATGTCCATAAGCTATCCCGCGGACAATCTCATCTTAAATTCGATGGCATGCGTGTTAGCGGGCAATATTTAATGAACCACGGCATAACATTACCTTGGAGTTTTCCCAACCAATGCTGGGTAATCAAAGGAAAGAAAGTATAATGACAAAAAAACGTCGCTCACAACATTGGTATGGCAAGCTAGATAAAGATGGTTTCATTCATAGATCTTGGATGAAAAATCAAGGTTTTCCTGATCATGCTTTTGATGGTCGCCCAATCATTGGCATTTGCAACACATGGAGTGAACTTACGCCATGTAACTCTGGTTTGCGCGTGTTAGCAGAAGCGGTTAAGCGTGGTGTTTGGGAAGCTGGCGGTTTTCCTGTTGAATTTCCTGTCATGTCACTTGGTGAAACACAGATGAAACCAACGGCTATGCTCTTTCGTAACTTGCTTGCTATGGATGTTGAGGAAAGTATTCGCGCCTATGGCATTGATGGCGTTGTGCTTTTAGGCGGCTGTGATAAGACAACACCCGGTCAGTTGATGGGCGCTGCAAGCGTTGATTTACCCACGATTGTTGTCAGTTCAGGCCCTATGCTTAATGGGAAGTGGAAAGGCAAGGATATTGGTTCTGGCACTGATGTTTGGAAATTTTCAGAAGAAGTCCGCGCGGGCGAAATGTCGTTAGATGACTTTATTGCAGCGGAAAGCGGCATGTCCCGTTCTGCAGGTGTCTGCATGACAATGGGTACAGCTAGCACCATGGCTTCTTTAGTGGAAGCAATGGGGATGAGCCTGCCTACAAATGCAGCTTTGCCAGCTGTCGATGCAAGACGCACCATGCTGGCCCATTTAACGGGCAAACGTATTGTTGAAATGGTTGAAGAAGAGCTTGTGATGTCTAAGATACTCACAAAATCAAGTTTTGAAAATGCCATCATCGCGAATGCCGCTGTTGGCGGATCAACAAATGCGGTGGTGCATTTATTAGCCATTGCAGGTCGCATGGAAGTGCCCCTGTCGCTTGAAGATTTTGAACTTGGCTCTACTATTCCTCTGCTTGTGAATTGCATGCCTTCTGGTGAATATCTTATGGAAGATTTTGCTTATGCAGGCGGGATGCCCGCTGTGTTGAACGAGCTAAACGAACATCTTCGCGAAGCCAACACAGTGATGGGGCAGCCAATCAAGTTATATTCTCAAGGAGCAGAAACATTTAATCGAGATGTCATTTATTCAATTGACGCGCCTTTAAAGCCAGCCGCTGGCTTACGTGTCTTGCGCGGTAATTTAGCGCCTAATGGTGCAATAATAAAGCCAAGCGCTGCCACAGATGCCTTGCTTGACCATGAGGGTATAGCCTTTGTGTTTGAGAATATTGAAGATCTTAAGGCGAATATTGACCGCCCTGATTTACCCGTCGATGAAAATAGCATTCTTGTGCTCAAAGGCTGCGGGCCTAAGGGATATCCCGGCATGCCCGAAGTGGGCAATATGCCAATCCCCCGCGTTTTAGTTGAAAAAGGTGTGCGCGATATGGTGCGTATATCAGATGCACGCATGTCAGGAACAGCTTTTGGCACCGTTGTCCTTCATGTTTCCCCTGAGGCTGAGGCAGGTGGCGTGCTTGCCTTCGTCAAAACAGGGGACCACATTAAACTATCAACCTCGACAGGCACATTAGAATTATTGGTTGATGATGCTGAAATTGAAAAACGTCGCATGGCTTGGAAGCCAACGCCGCCCCATTATGAACGGGGCTATGCAAAATTATACATCGATCACGTCTTAGGCGCTGAAAAAGGCGCTGATCTTGACTTTTTAGTGGGCAAAGATACCCGACTAGTGAAGAGGGAGAGCCATTAATGGATTTTATATTCAAAGACCTCAAGGATAAACATGTTTTTATAACGGGTGGCGGTTCTGGTATTGGTGCTGCTCTCACAGAAGGATTTATCAATCAAGGGGCAAAAGTCAGTTTTGTGCAACGATCAGATGCAAGTGCATTTTGTGATGAAATCGAAAACAAAACCAATAGCCGCCCTCACTTTATCAAATGTGATTTGACGGATATTGAATCCGTAAAACAAGCCATGGAAGAAGCTCAAATAGCACTTGGTGATATCGATATATTGGTCAATAACGCTGGCAATGATGTCCGTCATTCCCTTTCTGGCATGTCTGTTGAAGATTGGGATCATAACCATGCGGTTAATTTACGCCCTTATTTCTTTACCTCACAATTTGTAGCGCCCTTTATGAAGAAAAATGGCGGTGGCTCAATCATCAACTATTCTTCTGCAAGTTATATGATGGGCAATGCAGGCTACCCTGCCTATGTTGCTGCGAACGCAGCTATTACAGGTTTAACAAGAGCATTAGCGCGTGAACTTGGCTCTGACAATATTCGGGTAAATGCCCTTGTGCCGGGTTGGGTTTTAACCCAAAAACAACTTGATCAATGGGCAAGTCCTGAAGATTTAGCAGATCATTTGAAAAAACAATGTTTAAAAACACATCTTGTTTCTGAAGATATGGTCGGCAGCACCTTATTTCTTGCCTCTAATGCCAGCAAAATGATGACTGGACAAGTCCTTGTTGTCGATGGCGGTGTGGTGGTAACAGGATGAAGCTTAATTGGATTGCCGTTGATTGGGGAACAAGTAATTTACGCATCTGGGCGATGGATGAAATAGATCAAATTATTGCCGAAAAAAGCTCCGATCAAGGCATGGGTTCTCTTGCCCCTGATGCATTTGAAGATGTGTTACTCTCTCATATTCAAGAATGGATTGGCGATGCAATTACACCAATCATTGCCTGCGGCATGGTTGGTTCTCGTCAAGGCTGGCAAGAAGCGCCCTATAGTGCAACACCAACAGCCCCCATTCAAAATTCAATCAAAGTGACAACAAATGACCCACGCCTTGATGTTCATATCATATCAGGCATAAAACAAAATAATCCAGCGGATGTGATGCGTGGAGAAGAGACACAAATTGCAGGTTTTATGGCTGAAAATGTAAATTTTGAAGGGGTAATCTGCTTGCCAGGAACACATTCAAAATGGGTCGAAATTTCTAATGGCAAAGTTAGCCAGTTTCAAACAGCCCTAACAGGTGAGCTTTTTGCACTATTGTGCCAGCAATCTACATTGCGGCATAGTCTTGGTATATGGGATGATGGAGCCTATATTCAAAAAATTGAAGAAACAATAAAATCACCAGAAACTGCTTTCACTTCTCTTTTTTCTATTCGTGCCCATTCACTACTTGAGGATAGCCCCTATAGTATCGCTGAAATTTCAGGGACATTAATAGGCAGCGAGCTTGCTGGCATGGTCAAATATTGGAAAAATCAGCCTGTTACGCTTATTGGTAATGGAGAGCTTGTTCGGCTCTATGCGCTTGCGCTTAAAGCGGCAGGGCAAACAACATATGAGTATCACGCTGATAATATGACATTAAATGGTCTGAAATTAGCCTATCGTGAGGTATTGAAATGAGCCGTAATATCATCGCTATTTTACGAGGCATAAAGCCTGAGGAAGTCGAAGAAATTGTATCTGCTTTGCTTGAGCAAGGCATAGATAAAATTGAAGTCCCCTTAAACTCACCCTCCCCATTTGAGAGTATCGAACGGATCATTAATCGTTTTTCTGGGCAAGGTATTTTTGGTGCTGGGACTGTACTTAAAGAAGCAGAAGTTGACCGTTTAGCTCAACTCGGCGCTAATATGGTGGTATCACCCAATTGTGACCCGCACATTATTCAAGCAACAAAAGCAGCTGGCATGCAAAGCTACCCCGGTGTGATGACCCCAAGTGAATGTTTTAGTGCCCTAAATGCGGGAGCAGATGGGCTAAAAATCTTTCCCGGTGAACTTGTAACGCCAAAAGGGCTAAAGGCCATAAGAGCCGTATTACCTCGCGAAGCATTATGTTTTGCGGTTGGTGGAGCGACGCCTGATAATTTCGCTCAATGGCGAGAAGCAGGTGCGAATGGCTTTGGAGTTGGGTCTGCAATTTATAAACCTAACGATAGCGTTGATGTTATTACCACTAAGGCAAAAGCAATTGTGAAGGCTTATGATGAGGTTATGCTATGATTTTTGATAATCAAGCTTGCTCTTTAGGAGAAGGCTTGTTGTGGCATCCTCTTCGAAACTCTCTATTTTGGTTTGATATTAACAATAAGCGCATGTATGAACGCCGTTTTCTTGATGATCACGCACAGCTATTTGAATTTGATGAACATGTCTCTGCTGCGGGCTGGGTTGATCAAAACACATTGCTCATTGCTTCTGAAACTGCTTTATTTCATTTTTCGATTGAAAGCAAAAAGCGCCTTGATATTGTTGATTTGGAAGCTCAAAATAATGAAACACGCTCTAATGATGGACGAGCAGATCCTTATGGCGGATTTTGGATTGGAACAATGGGCAAGAATGCTGAAACAGGTTATGGTGCAATTTACCGCTATTATAAAGGCGAGTTACGCAGGCTTTATGCTGACATAACTATTCCTAATTCAATTTGCTTTTCACCCAATGGCCGTACAGCCTATTATTGCGACACTCCAGTGAGAAAAATTATGCAGCAAACACTGGATAATGAAGGCTGGCCTCTTGGCAGTCCAGAAATTTACATCGATGTCACCCCCTATTCCCCTGATGGCTCAGTGGTTGATAGCGAAGGTAATCTTTGGAATGCGCAATGGGGGGCAAATCGTGTTGCCTGTTATAATCCTGCTGGTGATTATGTTAAATCAGTAACATTCACGGCATCACAAATATCGTGCCCTGCTTTTGGAGGCGATGAGATGACGCATCTTTTTGCTTCTAGTGCTAGAGAAAATTTGATATCTCCCCATGATGATGACGGCAAGGTTTTTATCACTTCGACAGATATTATCGGACAAAAAGAACATCAGGTGACCCTATGAAACCAACACTCGGCGTTTGCTATTATCCTGAACATTGGCCTGAAGACATGTGGGCAGAAGATGCAAAGCGCATGGTTGCAACCGGTTTAACTTGGGTGCGCATTGGAGAATTTGCATGGTCTCGCCTTGAAGCAAAAGAAGGTGTATTCACATGGCAATGGCTGGATAAAGCTGTTGAAATATTAGGGAATGCAGGCCTAAAAGTCATCATGGGCACGCCAAGCGCAACGCCACCAAGATGGGTGGTTGATAAATACCCCGATATGCTCTCAGTTGATATTGAGGGGAAGACGCGCAAATTTGGCTCCCGCCGTCATTACTGCTTTTCTCACCTTGGCTTTAGAGCAGAAGCTGCACGCATGGCTGCTGCGATGGCTAAGCGTTATGGCAACAATCCAGCCATTCACGCTTGGCAAATCGATAATGAATATGGTTGTCATGATACGACCCTCTCCTACTCTAAATCAGCCCTAAATGGCTTTCGCAATTGGCTAGCACAAAAATACCAATCCCCAAGCGCTCTCAACCATGCATGGGGTAATATATTTTGGTCTATGGAATATGATGATTTTGATCAAATTGAATTGCCTAATCTAACGGTTACAGAGGCTAATCCTAGCCACTGGCTTGATTATCGTCGTTTTATGTCAGATCAAGTCGTTGCCTTCAATAAAGCGCAAGTTCAAGCGATGCGCCCTTACGCCGCTCAACCCTTTATTCATAACTATATGGGACGGATAACTGATTTTGATCATTTTACCGTTGGTAATGACCTCGAGATTGCAAGTTGGGACAGCTACCCTATGGGCTTTCTTGAACATGTATTAAGCGAAGAAACTGAAGAATGGAAAGCGCATTTTTCCAATCAAGGCGATCCAGATTTTCAAGCCTTTCACCATGATTTATACCGCGCGGTTGGCCATGGGCGTTGGTGGGTTATGGAACAGCAGCCCGGCCCTGTGAATTGGGCGCCCTATAATCCGATTCCCCTTGATGGCATGATCAAACTTTGGACGATGGAAGCCATAGCTCATGGTGCAGAAGTTGTTAGCTATTTCCGTTGGCGCCAAGCACCCTTTGCGCAGGAACAGATGCATGCTGGGCTATTGCGCCCTGATAGCGCCAATGCGCAGGGGCAGATTGAAGCGCTTGCTGTTGCTGATGAACTTGCAAGCCTTGGCGATATTGAGCATGAAGACAGCGATGTCGCCATCATATTTGACTATGAAAGCCAATGGGCATGGGAAATTCAACCGCAAGGCCAAGGCTTTGATTATTTCCGTCTGGTGTTTGAACAATATCGCGCCTTGCGCCATCTTGGGTTGAATGTGGATATATTGCCTGCTACTGCAAATGATTTTGGAGCTAGGAAATTAGTTTTAATCCCAGGTTTAATGGCTTGGAATGACAATTTACGCCATGCCGTTGACCATTTTGATGGCCTAGTTATAACAGGGCCACGAACAGGTCTGAAAACAAAAAATATGCAAATCCCCCCGACATTAGGGCCAGACTTTGCCAGCACAACTATCTCACGTGTTGCCAGTTTACGCCCTAATGTCACCATCCCGCTCGCTAATGGCGGGAATATAATTAAATGGCAAGAAATATTAGAACCAAATAGCTCTATCATTGAAACAACAACGGATAATATTCCTGTTTTAGTCGCTGATGGAAAGCGTCATTATCTTAGTTCATGGCTAGATCAAGAGGGATATAAGCGCATATTCTCTGATTTATGTGATCAGCAAAAGATTGAGACTATGGATATGCCCGAAGGCGTGCGCCAACGTGCTATCAAAGGGAAAAAGCTTATCATCAATTATAACCCTCATGATAGTGAACTCAATGGTGTTTCCATTTCTGCTGCTGGCTATCTATGGCAAGAAGTAAGATGCAGGAATTAACCCATTCGCATTCAAGTTGAGGTGCTGATGAAAGACCCAATAGCACCTCATGCTTAGGCTCAGGACGTGATTATTTTGTTCAATTCTGTTTGAATTAAAAGTATTAGGTGGATGAAAATAAAGTAATATCATCGTTTTGCTATTGTTGAAACTTTATTTTTAACAAATGATGCTTTTAACTCAAACCCACTTTTAAATTAAATGGGCACCATAGATTTACACCATGAATGCGTCAAAAAAGCTTGAAATTACCAGTAGTTCCGGCGCTTTCTTTTCTGTTCATAGTGTAAATCTATCGGCGCAGAATGGACTAAATAATCAAGTCCTGAGCCTAGTGCCACGAAGAAATATTATTCTACCGTGATTGTAATAACTTCTGTTACCATTTGTGGACCAAAAGGGATATGGTACAAATCACCAAAAACCATTTGAAGTGTGTGCTTACCAGGCTCTAATTCCAATAAAACTTCTGTTTGACCTTTACCATAATGTCTATGATTATAATCCATAGCTATGCCATATTCCCATTCCTCTTCTTGATACTCGCCTTGACCTAGTGGTGGGCGATCAATCAAAATATGGTGATGACCCGTACCTTCTTTTTCAACACCTGCAGGTGCAATGCCCATGCCTTTAAGACCCATCTGGACAAGTACAGGTGAAGAGACTTTTGCGCCATCTTTAAGATTGATGAAGTAAACACTAGCACCTTCTGGAGCAGGCCAAGCAGCATATTGCTCTGCAAAGCTTGGTGTAGAGAATGCTACAAATGATACTAAAATTGAAATGACTAACTTTTTCATAGTTGATTTCCTCCGAATTTAAAATTACTGTAGTGCATAAATAAAACACGCGAGCTGGTGAAATTATTCGAAAGTTTTTTAAAAAAAATAATGCTGCCACAGTGGTGCAAGATAAATTGACCAAAATTTATCCAAGGCTATGGCGGTTTTCACTTTTTCTCACTGGAGATAAAGCTAATGCAGATGATTTATCGCAAGATACAGCCCTAAGAGCGCTTGATAATGCTGAAAAATTTCGGCCTGATACAAATTTTGATAGTTGGGTTTTTACAATTGCTCGCCGCATTTGGCTTAATGAAAAACGTTCTGAGAAAGTAAGACGAGCTGGTGGTCTAGTCTCTATTGATCAAATTGAAATAGTATCAATAGAAGCTGATCCTGAAATGAATATAATAATACGTCAGCTATTAACTGAAATAATGGCTCTTCCTGAATCTCAGCGCATTGTCGTATTAATGGCTTATGTAGAAGGTTATCGTTACCGGGAAGTAGCGGAAATATTGGATATACCCATTGGTACTGTTATGAGTCGTTTAGCATCAGCGCGCAAAAAATTAAGTTCAATAGAAAAGCCAAAAAGGGCTTTAGTAAAATGACAGAAAAAATAAATGATGAATTATTGACAGCTTATCTCGATTCCGAGCTCTCAGAAGAAGAAGCTAAAAAAGCAGAAA
Organism: Hyphomicrobiales bacterium; assembly: GCA_011524605.1. Lineage (GTDB taxonomy): Bacteria > Pseudomonadota > Alphaproteobacteria > Rhizobiales > WTKA01 > WTKA01. The sequence goes on from WTKA01000109.1 coordinate 28,294, forward strand.
AAGCTTTGGCATCCAATAATTCAGACCTCAAAATGCTAGAGATCAATAAAACTGATATAAAAACTTCCTTAGATGCTATTTTACCAATTGCACCACAAATGCCTGAACTTCAGCAAATGAGAATAGCTCAAAAAGCTACCCGTGGCTTTTCTTCAATAGCTTTAGCTGCTTCACTAGCCCTTGGCATGATTTCAGGCGCATGGTTATTTAATGGTACAGAATTTAGATTATATAATAGCGAACCCTCTTTAGAGTGGAAAACTGCAATAGCTAATTATCAGATGCTGTATGTGCCAGAAACATTGGCAAATTCATCTGAAAATAAAGACCAAGCAATTAGAAAACTAAAATCTCTTTCAAATGATTTAGGGCGTGAATTAGTTGGCGCTAATAGTGTTAATAATCTTGAATTCTATCGCGCACAAATGTTAGGATTAGAAGGTAATCCACTTGTGCAAATAGTTTATATGGCGGAAAATGGCACCCCCATTGCTATTTGCGTTACAAAGGTTAATGAAACAAATTATGAGCCAAAAAGTGAGTTAATTCAAGGCTTAGCATCAAGCCATTGGGTTGACGATAAATATGGTTTTTTAGTCATTGGAGGCAAAGATTTGAACTTTGTAGAAAATATAGCGAGTAATCTAGCTAAGCAGCTTTAGATGTGAAAATTTGTCCATTATTCCCTGTCATCATATCATACCAAAGATGATGGCATTCAATAGCCGATTGCTTAACAACAATTGATCTATTGCCTTTTTCTTCAGCCGCATCAATCACAATTACTTTATCACTCATTTACTTTATCACTCATTACTACTCTCCCGATCATCTAAAACGTCACTTTCATATTCAATTTGTAATGTGCTTATTTTAAATGACCTACGCCAACATCATTTTTCTCGCTAGGATTATCATAGCCAGCCTTTTTCAAATTTTCTATGGTATTCTCTTTGATAATTTCGAATTAGATAAAAAAGATTAATCAAAATTCTTGACTTTTGACACCTAACTTGATGATATCGTTCACATAATTGGAGTTCAAATGTCAAAATCAGACGTGACCATGAAAGATGTTGCCGACGCGGCCGGTGTGTCAAATATGACAGTTTCACGCGCTTTAAAACCTAGCAGCCCTATATCTGAAAAAACACGGCAGCATGTTCTCAAGATCGCACAAGAAATGAACTATGTGCCGGATCAATTGGCAAGTAGTTTATCTTCAAAGCGCTCTGGATTTGTCGCTGTATTAGTGCCATCACTGAAAAATATTCACTTTGCTGATACTGTTCAAGCACTCAGCCATGAATTAGAAAATTCTGAGCTGCAAATATTATTAGGCTATACTGAATATGATAAAAGTCGAGAAGAAAAATTAATAGAAACAATGCTACGCAGGCGCCCAGAAGCGATAATATTATCTTATGATGGTCATTCAAAGCGCACCGTTGAATTGCTCAAAGGTATAAAAATTCCCATAATTCAAATTTGGGAGAGGCCAAAGGATCCCATCTTACACACTATTGGCTTTTCTAATGAAAAAGCGGCCTATAACCTAACAAGCGGCCTCATCAAAAAAGGATATAAAAATATCATATTCCTAAGTGAACAAGGGCTAAAATGGGCCCAGGGCGCTGCAAAGCGACGTGGGTTTAAAAAAGCAATGTCTGCCTACCAGTTAGATCAAAATCGGATCATTGAAGTTGGAAAAGCGCCCATTTCAATTGCCGACGGTTATGCTGCCTTACCCTTAATCAAAGAAAAATATCCCGATACCGATTGTGTAATTTGCGTCTCTGATTTGCCCGCTTTTGGCCTATTATCAGCCCTCAAACAAGAAGGTTTAAAAACTGCTGAAGAATTTGGCGTTGCAGGCTTTGGTAATTTTGAGGTTTCCCGCTTCTCTTCTCCTTCTATTACCACAGTAGCTGTTGATTCCAAACGAATTGGAGAAGCTGCCGGCTCTTTAACAAGTCAATTAATAAATAGCGAAAAAAAGCATAATGAACGTTTCCAAATTGATGTTCAGACCAGTGTAATTTTTCGTGAAAGCACAAAGCGTTAATCTATAAAGTCACTTAAACTAAAATATAGTAATTCTCAAAAAAGGCTTGCGATTAATTTTATTTCATGCATTGTTATCGATAACAATTATAGCGGAGAAATATAGTTGCCTGAGATCAGACTTGAAAATTTAGTAAAAAGTTATGGCCGTGTAGAAGTCCTACATAATATTAATCTTACCATGAATCCTGATGAGTTTACAGTGCTTGTAGGCCCCTCAGGCTGCGGCAAATCTACTACCTTGCGAATGATTGCTGGGTTAGAAACTATTTCAGGCGGTGAGATTTACATTGACGACACGCCCATCAAAAATTTGGAGCCTAAAGACAGAAACCTTGCAATGGTTTTCCAAGATTATGCACTTTATCCCCACATGAATGTAGCGGAAAATATGTCTTTTGCTTTAAAACTACAAAAGCGACCACAATCAGAGATTAATAAAAAAGTAATAGAAGTGGCTAATATTGTTGGCCTAGCAGATTTTCTTACCAGAAAACCAGGGGAATTGTCGGGCGGGCAGCGTCAGCGCGTTGCTATGGGTCGGGCCTTAGCGAAAGACAGCTCAATTTTTTTATTTGACGAGCCTCTTTCGAATTTAGATGCAAAATTACGTGGGCAAATGCGAGCTGAACTTGCATTGATGAGCCAACGCGTTCAAAAGAATATAATCTATGTAACGCATGACCAGATTGAAGCAATGACATTAGCAGATCGCATTGTCGTGATGCATGACGGGTATATTCAGCAAGAAGGGACGCCTATAGAATTATTCCAACGACCAGCAAATAAGTTTGTTGCAGGCTTTTTAGGCATGCCACCTATGAATTTCCTTAATGCTGAATTAATTGAGCAAGACGGCAAGCTGCATGCCTTTGGCGATGGTTTTAATCTGGTTTTAGGTTCTGAGCTTGCTCAGAGAGCAAAAGCGGCGCAATGCAAAGACGTCATTTTAGGCATAAGACCTTCGGATTTAGATTTCAATGCCAATGCTAAACAAAACCAATCCTTAGAATTAAATGTCATTATTTCTGAATACATCGGCGCTCAATCCGCTCTTATTTGTGATATTGGCGGTCAAAAGGTCACTGTAGAATTAAAATCTGAAACACCAATCGCCTTAGGTGAAAAATTAAAATTTGCGATTAACTCAGAAAAAATACATATATTTAACCGCACTACTGAAATTGCAATTTAGCGATAAATTGATAGCATTTATAGGAGGATCGAAATGCTTAATATACTAAAATCTGCAGGGATAGCCGCAACTGCAGTTGCAATGATGGCAATATCAGCACTTGCTAATCCTTATAAAGACTATGAAGGCACGACCCTTATAGTCAATTTTCCAGCACACCCGCATTACAATGCCGTGATGAAAATTTTACCTGAATTCACAAAAGCAACAGGCATCGAGGTTGAAGTCGATCAACTACCATATCTTAAGATGCGTGAGCGCCAAACACTAGAACTTGCACAAGAAGAAGGTGATTATGACCTAATTGCTTATGTTGTTTTCTCAAAAGCAGATTATGTCTATGCTGATCAACTAGAAAATCTTGCACGTTACTATATGAACCCTAAATTATCAGATCCAAATTACGACCCAGATGATCTTATTGATGGTTATGTTTACAATATTGGTTTTGCAGGAGGCAATAAAGGCTATTTAGAAGGCAAAACAGGTTCTTTATTTGGCATTCCTTATGGTTCAGAAACATCTATTTTAGGCTATCGCAAAGATATCTTTGAAAAGCATGGCTTAGAAGTACCACAAACTTATGATGAAATGCTTGATATTGCATGTAAAATACCTCAGCTAGAACCAGGTATGGGCGGCCTTGCTTCTCGTGCGGCTTCTGGACATCATGCCTCACATGCATTCTTATTACATCTTGCTCCTTTAGGGGGACGTGTATTTGATGATTCATGGAATCCAATTGTGAATAATGAAGCTGGTGTTGCCGCTGCAAATGCTCTAAAACAAATCGTCGATTGCGGCCCTGAAGGTGCATCTTCTTTTGGTTTTGGAGAAGCGCTTGGCTCATTCCTAAATGGCGATACAGCTATGTTCTTGGATACAACAATTGTTGCAGGTCAAATTGATGACCCTTCAAAATCAAAAGTTGTTGGCAAGGTCGGTTGGGCATTACACCCTGAAGGCGTTCGTCGCGGTTCTCAAACAGGCGGATTTGGCATCGGCATCCCTAAAAATGCTGAAAACAAAGAAGCAGCATTCTTACTTATGCAATGGCTAACATCTAAAACAGGTGATAAACTTGTGGCGCTCGCTGGTGGCAATCCTTCTCGCTTCTCAACACACGAAGATGCAGACGTGAATGCTAAATTCCCACACATGAAAACATTTGGTGAGGCTTTAAAATATGCAGATCCTGATTGGCGTCCTATCATTCCAGTATGGGGTAAAATTAATGCGGATCTAGGTACAACACTTTCAAAAGTCTTAACTGAAGATCTTGACATTAAAGAAGCGCTTGATGGTGTTGCTGAACGCACAAAAGGCGTGATGGAAGAAGCAGGATATTACACTTGGTAATCCTGTAAAAAAATCAGGTGACGCTTTATCGACACAGCGCCACCTGCTTTAAAGACTAAATATAACGCAAAACTCTCAATCATAATAACAAGACAAAGCACTATACCATAACAGCAATCATGATAGCAAAAAGCAGGCGAAAATGAATAGCATTAATGTGAATAGAATGACGCCATATATGTTTATGGCTCCGGCTGCAATCATCCTCGCAATTGCCCTACTCTATCCACTTGGATATATGGTATTTGGTTCTTTTAGAGAATGGGATCCAAGCCAAAGTATTGGCGAAGCAGAATTTGTTGGCCTAAAAAATTATATCACTTTGTTTTACGACCCTGCATTTCGAGAAAGTACTTGGGTAACTCTTAGATTTGCCTTTTGGGTCGTGACAATTGAAATGCTCATTGGTGTTGGCCTTGCCCTCTTTCTAGACCGTAATATTCGCGGCATGTCCTTCCTTCGCACCATGTTTATTTTACCCATGATGATTGCGCCAGTTGTTGTTGGCCTGATGTGGCGGTACATGTATCACCCCACCGTCGGAACTTTTAATCGGTTTATAAAGTCAATGGGTTTTGAAGGGGTTGATTGGCTTGGGCAACATGCTCTCTCCTCCGTAATTATCGCTGATATTTGGCAATGGACACCTTTCATATTCATACTATCGCTTGCAGCGCTGCAATCTCTACCTAAAAGCGCTCTTGAAGCAGCTCGGATTGATGGAGCAACCCCATGGCAACAAGTACGTTACATTAAATTACCACTTATGGCGCCAGTTTTGATTGTTACAGCTCTACTGCGCCTTATCGATGCATTCAAAGTATTAGAAGTTATCTTGGTTATGACAGAAGGTGGCCCTGGTCTTTCTACTGAAATTTTAGCCTTACGCATTTCGCGAACTGCAACTGAATTTAGAGAATTAGGCGTCGCAGCAGCACTCTCTACCTATCTATTGCTTATACTTCTTGCCCTTACGTTGGCAATGTTTGCCTACACTAAAATATCAGAGCTTAGAGCTCAGAGAATTCAAGCTGCAGCAGAAGAGGGTTATTAACAATGTCTGGTAGTTCCGATATTATCTATGAGAAACAAAATCCAGCTTTTTATGCCCTATTAATTGCGCTTATATTAATGGCAATAGGACCGATAGCTCTTATGTTCGTTAATTCATTTAAGCTGGATGTCGACATTATTTCAGGGACGAGTGGGCTATTATTTATGCCTACAATTCAAAATTATGAAACGGCTTTATGTGATATTCTTTGGTATGAATTAGATCATCTTGACTTTTGCTCGCTCAAATTTGGCGGCGCATTTACCAACTCTCTTATCATAGCACTTATCTCCACCTTTCTAACGCTTGTTATAGGCTGTATGGCAGCTTATGCCCTAGTTCGCTTTCGCTTTATGGGTCGTGATACGGTTAGCGTTACAACCTTATTGGTGCGTATGGTGCCACCCGCCGTTTTACTTGTTCCTGTTTTTGGTCTTTGGAATAACGCATTTTGTATTGATAAAGATAGCATTATAGGTGAATTTATTCGTGATGTGTTTGGCGGTCGCGGCGATGTCTGTTTAGCCGGCACCCATTCAGGTATTATTCTAATCTATGTTGCTATGAATTTACCCTTTGTGATTTGGATTTTACAAAGCTTTATCGTTCAAGTACCGCGTTCATTAGAAGAAGCTGCTAGGGTCGATGGCGCAACATCTTTTCAAGTTTTTTATAAAGTTGTTTTGCCGCTCATAAAACCCGGTCTTGCTGCCGCTGCAATCTTCACTTTCCGAATTGCTTGGAATGAGTATTTGCTTGCCTCTGCACTGTCTGATCGGAATACAAAAACAGTGCCAATATTGATTGTGAACAATATGTCAGAATTCAATGTTGAGTGGGGTGTGATCATGGCAACAGGCATGCTGCTAGCAATACCCCCTATCATCTTCACCCTATTTGCATCTCGCCAGATTATTACTGGTATGACAGCTGGGGCAGTTAAAGGATAAAGCATGTCAACGTATAAAGCCGCAATTATTCATGAGAGCTTGTATCTTCTAATCTTCTGAGGCTTCAAGCTTCGTCAATGGCCATATCCTCTATGTGGATGGCGGCATAACGGCTTCTTTATAAATGCATTGTTATATCATAATGGGCGTTGCAGGCTGCGGCAAATCTTCTGTTGGAGAAGCGTTGGCTACACAAGGTTATTTCACCTATATCGATGGGGATGACCTACATCCTGAAGCAAATATAAAAAAAATGGCACAAGGTATTGCTTTAACCGATCATGACAGAGAGCCATGGCTTCATCTAGTCGGACAAAAACTATGTCAGACGAATGGGCCGGTTGCTATTGGCTGCTCTGCTTTAAAATATAAATATCGGCAAATAATTGTCAATGAGGCTGATAAAACAGTGCCCTTCATTCATCTTCATGCTCCCCAAAAAATTATATATGAGCGTATGGCTAAGCGTAGCGATCATTTCATGCCAACAACTTTACTTGATAGCCAATTTGCAGACTTAGAAATGCTCGGCGCAAAAGAAAAAGGCACGGTGATTGATATTAGTGTCAGCTTTGATCAAGTGTTAGCTTCGGTTATAAATTATATAAATAGCTTAAATTAGAGTGCTTTGCTATGAGACCAGGCGGAATGATATGAGCATTGATTAGGCCAAGAGCATTATTAAAACAGATTTTTTGAAGTATTTGCCAAGTCTAAACCGAATTCTATTCTAATTTAAATTTCTTCAGACAAAATCTTTGAAGCTAGATGAGACACATTAAGCGCGGCAAGTTGAAGCGCATGCCACGAAAGATTCGAAACTTCTATTATTTACATGTATATTTTATGTAAATAAATGCAAGGTAAAGCTTATTTTAGCCTTATATGGTAATTTCTATATATTGCAATCAATAGTTAGAACCTAATTAAGTAGTGAGATAGGATTATTTTATGAAACTGCGTTATGGAAGCATCTGGATTGTCACCTTTCTTCTCTCCCCTGCTCTTTCGGAGATTTGACATGGGATTAGAGCAGCATCCATCACGCCAAAGCTTGACCAATGAGCTTCATGCCAGACCATCACTTTCAATAACCGCGCCCGCTCAAGTTGGTTTTATCGTGCTAAAAGCACCACAAAATGCCGTGGGCAGGCCTTTTGAATTTGACCACAACAGCCTTAAGGGCATCACTGACCATTTTGGCTTGCCGCCAGCTGATCCAAATGCAAGCCACTATCAAGGCGATATTTCAGGGGCGACCTTAAAATGGGAAAGACATACTGAAGTTGCGACCTATACCCTTTTGAATAAACGGCGTTCCGAACCTTATGATTCCAATATTTTTGAAGCGCTTCCAATTGAATGGACTAACAAACAAACGCAGACAGTGTTAACTTCCATAACCGTTGAGATCCTTGAATGGTCATCAGAGAAAGAAACAAAAGCTTATTGTGAGGCACACCTCAATGGAGACGATCTTGTCTGTTCTTATGTGCTTGATGAAGCAGCTCTTGTGGCAGGAGATTTCCGCTTAGATGTCGCAGGGCATTTGCGGTTCGCTGTCTTTGTAAAGCCCAATATCGGCCCTGCCCGAATAGGACGTATCGTTCAAAGATTATGTGAAATTGAAACCTATAAATCTCTTTCCATGTTGGGTTTTATGCGCGCCCGCGAAGTGTCAAAGCCTCTAATAAAACTTGATGAGAAACTAACAGGTCTTCTCGCGCAGATCGAACAAAGCGATGCGCAAGATACGCTGTCAGGTTTATTGGACGTTGCCGCTTCGGTCGAAAGCCAAGCCTCTTTAGTGTCCTTCCGTTTTTCTGCAACAGAGGCTTATGAGACGATTGTTCATCAACGCATCTCCGCCCTTCGGGAAAACCGATTTGCTGGTTATCAAACGCTGGCTGAATTTATGTATCGGCGATATGATCCAGCCATGCGAACCGTGCATAGTACAAAGCGCAAATTAGACCATATGTCAGAAAGAGCTTCAGGTGCTGCTGAACTCTTACGAACAAGGGTTGATGTTGACCGCTCCGCACAATCGCAAAAACTATTGGAAAGTATGGATCAACGCGCCAATGCTCAGCTACAGCTACAAAAAACCGTTGAAGGGCTGAGTGTTGTTGCTATTGGCTATTATGCGGTTTCACTGGCTAGCTACTTGCTAGATCCTTTCGTAAAAGCGGTTGGTTGGGATAAATCCTGGGTGCTTGCTTGCGCGAGCATACCCATTTTGCTTGCAGTCTGGTGGGTCATAAGATCTATTCGCGCAAGGCATTAGCTATTAGAAAAACGAATCATAGGAGTTAATATGAGTAAATGTGTACATCAAAAGTGATATGTAAGCGTCAAAAATACATCAATAAATTACGAGTTAACTAGACTTTAGTCTTAATTCAATATGATAGATCTAAATATGGCGTTATGCGCTAGACACAATCATTTTATTTGATAGCCTTTAAAATGCAACTCTCCCAGAGTGGGTCGCTTGTCTTTTCAAACGACTCTTCGTTGATTTAGTGAAAGGTTATCAAATGATCAATAAAAGAAAAGTATCAAACATCTTTGCAGCAATGTCTCTTTTGTTTGGCGCATCGGCCGCACAAGCTGCAGATGAATTAACAGTAGGCTATTTCTTAGAATGGCCGATGCCTTTCCAATATTCAAAAGTTCAAGGTACTTATGATGAAGCACTAGGTATGAAAGTGAATTGGGTGGCTTTTGACACAGGCACTGCTATGTCCGCTGCAATGGCGTCAGGCGACGTACAAATTTCACTTAGTCAGGGCTTGCCGCCATTTGTTGTGGCTGCATCCGCAGGCCAAGATCTAAAAATTGTTGATATTGCTGTGAGCTATGCAGAAAATGATAATTGTGTCGTTGCTGATGCCCTTGAAATTGATAAAACAAGCGCAAGCGAATTAGAAGGAAAGAAAGTAGGCGTTCCGATTGGCACTGCCGCTCATTATGGCTTCCTAAAGCAAATGGAGCATTTTGGCGTCGATATAACAACCATGGAAATTGTTGACTTAGCCCCTGCTGAAGGTGCTGCTGCTTTTGACCAAGGCAATTTGGATATGGTTTGTGGCTGGGGTGGAGCTCTGCGTCGCATGAAAGAAAATGGCAATGTATTGCTTACTGGCGCTGAAAAAGAAGAACTCGGAATCTTAGTATTTGATGTGATTTCTGTGCCTGCAAGCTATGCGGCAGAGGAAAGCGAAACTTTGGCTAAATTCCTAGAAGTGACTAATGATGCTAATGCAATGTGGAATGCTGGTGACAGTAAAGATGCTATGATTGAAGTTATCGCAAAAGACGCAGGTATGGATGTTGCTGCAACAGGTGAGACAATGGCAACCTTCAGCTTCCCACCAATCAGTGAGTCTTTATCAGCAAAATGGCTTGATGGTGGTGTACAATCATTCATGCAAGGGGTAGCGGCAGTATTCAAAGATGCTGGCTCAATCCCAACAACGCTTGATTCCTATGATGACCTTGTGGATCCAACTTCATTAGAAACAGCAAGTAAATAATATAGGTAATTATTAGATTATCCTAATAAAGATAGAGCATTTCTAGACATGTTTTACATATTAGAAATGCTCTTTCAAAATTTAAAAAATTCTACGTTCAATAAATGAGCCTAGAATTACCTACCTTGTAGATGGATAGTAAGAAATATCCTTGACTATAATAGTTTCTAATCATGTCAAAAGGCATATTATTTATGGACGAACTTAGTATTAATAACATTTCAATGCGATTTGATTTGCCTGATGGCGGGCATGTACAAGCACTAGAAGATGTTTCAATTAATCTTAAATCTGGTGAAATAATGTCAATTCTTGGCCCATCTGGTTGCGGCAAGACCACTTTACTTAATATATTAGCTGGTTTTTTAGCACCTACGACAGGCGAAATTTATTTAGGCGAAAATCAAATTAAGGGACCTGGACCTGATAGAGGCATGGTTTTTCAACAAGGCGCATTATTTGAATGGATGAGTGTTCGTAAAAATGTTGAATTTGGTCCGCGTATGAAAAATATGCCAGAGCAACAACGTAATACAATTGTCGAATCTTTACTCAAAGTTGTTGGATTGAAAGATTTTAAAGATAAAGCTGTTTATGAGCTTTCGGGCGGCATGCAGCAACGCGTTGCTTTAGCAAGATGTTTAGCCAATGATCCTGATGTTATTTTAATGGACGAGCCCTTAGGCGCACTAGATGCCTTAACGCGTGAAAAAATGCAAGGTCTTATTCTTAAGCTTTGGAAAGAGACGGGTAAAACCATTATCCTAATTACACATTCTGTTGAAGAAGCATTATTATTAGGAGAGCGCTTATTGGTTATGGCGCCTAGACCTGGGCGCATTCACAAAGAGTATCGCCTCCCCTTTGCCGAGCGTGCCGTAGGTATGGATATGCGTGAAGTGAAGAAAAGTGAGGGCTTTGCTGAAACTCGAGAAGAAATCTTATCCATGATTTGGGATATGGAAGAGGAAATTATGGGTATGAGTGGTGATGCAAAATGACTGGTCTAATTATTCTTTTTGTTTACATATCTTTGATTACCCTTGGCTATTTTATAGTGCGCTTTTTACGCAGTTTAAGGCCTAAACAACAAGGCATAACGAGCTTAAAAACTGTTACATTTGGAGATGAAAGCGCAATTATCTCAGATAGATATGCATCAATATTATCCATAGTTGTTTTATTTTTAATTTGGGGTGCTTTTACAGGATCAAAATGGGTGCCTGTTCACGCCCCAGGCCCTTTTACTGGCGACACAAGCTTTTCCTACACCGTTATAGACGCAAATGGTGTAACTGCTGATGCTAACGTTATGGTGAATGTTGCTGAAATTGGTGAGAAAAAAGCTAAGATCGATAAACCAACGCCTGATAATAAAAATGCTTTAGCAAATGATGACTACGCAGCCACCCAAGCTTGGCGGGCCGTTGTCATTAGAGCAAATAAAAATGATAGCGCAGAGACACAAATTAATGCTGTAAATGGCCAAGCGATAATTTCTGGGGGTGACCCTGTCCAAATAGAAGATGGTACGATATCGCTAACTAGCAAAGGCTCTTTAGTTTTTCAACCCCATAAGGGCCTGCAAATGGAGCCGATTTGGATGCCACCGCCAGAACGCGTAGTAGAGCGTTTGGTTGAGATTGCCTCAGAAGGTTATCAGAATTTCACTCTATTTGAACATTTAGGCTGGTCTTTAATACGTGTTCTTACAGGCTTCTTCTTAGGGGCTTTAATCGGCATTCCATTAGGCTACGCCATGGGTTTGTCTGGATGGGTTCGTGGCTGGTTTGACCCTATTGTTGAATTTATGCGCCCAGTACCGCCACTTGCACTTATTCCTTTAGTCATTATTTGGTTTGGTATTTGGGAAACAGGGAAAATCGTTTTGCTTTTCTTAGCTGCTCTTTGGATTATGACGATTGCGGCGCGTGCAGGTGTTTCAGGTGTAAATATTACAAAAATTCATGCAGCTTATTCTTTAGGAGCAAACCGTCGCCAGATACTTTGGAATGTCATTGTGCCTAATTCTCTTCCAGAAATTTTTACAGGCGCACGCGTTGCTATGGGCGTTTGTTGGGGGACCGTTGTTGCTGCAGAATTAGTTGCAGCGCAAGTCGGTGCAGGCATGATGATTATTGCAGCTTCAAAATTTCAGCTCACAGATATCGTAATCATGGGTATTTTCCTTATAGGTATCATTGGATATGGTATTGATATGTTAATGCGCTATGCGGAAAAACTACTTGTGCCGTGGAAAGGTCGTTCTTAACCGAACATCTCACAATATGATGATTGCAAAACTAAGATAAAATAACACTTTGCATATTTTTTTTAATTAAGAAAAAGCATTCAAAGTAATTTTTCTCACATCAGTTAACTGTGTAAAGGGGCTTGTTTTCGTTACATTAAACGCTAGCTTATAAAGAATAATTTATAATGAGCATCTATTTTACTTAAAGGATAAAATATGAAAAGTCAGGCTCGTGTCGTTGTTATCGGTGGTGGAATTGCAGGATGCTCCACACTTTATCATCTAACTCAAGAGGGGTGGAGTGATGTCGTTCTGATTGAGCGCAATGAGTTGACGTCAGGTACAACTTGGCATTCAGCGGCACAAGTTACAAATTTTGGCACAACTCAAACAATGGTAGGGTTGAAAACCCATTCTATTAATCTTTATAAAAAACTATCAGAAGATGCTGATAACCCAATCAATTATCACCATGGGGATGGGGGCATAAGACTTGCCAATACTGAAGCTCAAATGGATGGTTATCGCCATTTTGCAAGCGTGGCAAAAGGCATGGGTGTTGATTTTGAGATTATTGATGCGGATGAATGTGCAAAACGTCACCCTCTAATTTCAACTGAAAACTTAATTGGGGGGCTTTGGGATCCACTTGACGGTGATATTGATCCCGCGCAACTCTGTCAAGCCTTAGCAAGGCATGCACGAAAAGCAGGTGCTGAGGTTTACCGTAACACACCCGTTACAGGCTTAAAGCAACATAAAGATCATAGCTGGACTGTATACACTGAAAAAGGCAATATTGACTGTGAAATAGTGGTCAATGCCGCAGGTTATCGTGTCAATGAGGTTGGAGCTATGATGGGTGTGCATCATCCCGTTGCTTCAATGGAGCACCAGTATTTCTTAACAGAGCCAATTAAAGAAATTGAGGAAGCTGGTCACAGAATGCCTCTATTAAGATGCCCCGTGAGTGATTATTATTGTCGCCAAGAAAAAATGGGGCTTCTTGTAGGCTTTTATGAGCAAGATTGCAAAACGTGGGGAATGGATGGCATTGATCCAAATTTTGTAAATGCACTATGTCCTGATGATCTTGATCGGGTAATGGATGTACTTGAAGGGGCGTTTATGCGTATGCCAGCACTTCAAGAGGTCGGCATTCATTCGATTATTAATGGTCCAATAACTTACACTATTGATGGTGCTCCTTTAGTTGGGCAGATCCCAGGCAAGCGTAATGCCTATTGTATCATTGGCCTTAGAGCTGGCCTTGGCGAAGGTGGAGGACATGGCTGGTTACTAGCACAGCAAATTGTGCATGGAGAAGCTATTTATGATACTTGGGTAATAGACCCAAGACGGTTTACTGGACATGCGAATGTAGAGTTGACCGCTCTAAAAGCAGTTGAAGATTACCAAAATGAATTCCGATTTCATTTCCCCCATGAGCATAGACCAGCTGGGCGTCCGGCAAAAACAACACCCATAACGCCTATTCTAGCGGCTGAAGGAGCGGAGTTTGGCGTCGTAAATGGCTGGGAGCGTATGGCATATTTAAAGCCATCGCCTGATTTTCAAGAAACACATAGCTTCGAATTTAATGAAACATTTGATATTGTAGCAAAAGAAGTGCATGCTGTTCAAAACAATGTTGGTTTAGCAGAAGTTAACGGCTTCAACCGTTTTGAAATAACGGGTGTCGGCGTTCATGAATGGCTAGATACTATCGTTTGTAGTCGAGTGCCTAAAAAAGTTGGCAAAGTTGGCTTGACCTATCTCCTTAATCATAAGGGTGATATAAAAGCTGAAGCAACTTTGGCTAATTTAGATGAAAATCGAATATGGTATGGCTCTGCTGCAGCTTCTGAATACCATGATATGGATTGGTTGAGCGAAAACCTTCCAGCTGATGGTTCAATAAACATCAAATCTTTAACAAATGACTGGACGATATTAATTTTAGCAGGGCCTAAGTCACGCGATGTTATTTCAGCAGTATCCAGAGATGACTGGTCAAAAGAGGCTTTTCCTTGGCTATGCGTAAGAGAAACATTTATTGGTATTGCACCTGCAATTGTCATGACAGTAAGTTTTTCAGGGGAGCTGGCATATGAAATTCACGTGCCGAATAATCAGCTTTATGCAGCCTATCTTGCATTGAAAAATGCAGGTGCAGAATATGGGCTTAAATTATTTGGCGCCTATGCAGTTGACTCTATGCGCCTTGAAAAAGGCTATCGCCATTGGAAAGCTGATTTGATAACTGAATTTAATCCTTTTGAAAGCGCATTAGATCGATTTGTCAAACTGGATAAAAATGATTTTATTGGCAAAGCATCACTAATCGAAGCTCAAAAGAAGGGGCTTAGACGCAAATTCATTACCATGACTTTAGAGTGTGAGCATGCTCCAGCACAAGGTGGCGATAGTATTGTTACAACGGATGGGGCGTGTATCGGCACTATTACATCAGGCGGATGGGGCTATCGTATAAATAAAAATATTGCCATGGGTTTTGTAGATATAAGTTATGCAGATATTGGCACTAAATTATGTGTTGAAGTCATCGGAAAAGCAATTAGCGCAACTGTTGTAACCCCTGATTTATATGATCCAGAATATTTGAATATGCGTTCGTAAGAGATTTAGGGTCAAATTTTCTATAATCATGCATCTCATTAGAAATAACTCGGATTAAAATTAGCAAGGAAATAGTAATGCCAGAAATATCCTCCGCTCGTGTCGTTATTATTGGTGGTGGGGTCGTTGGCACTTCAATTCTCTACCATTTAACTAAAAATGGCTGGTCAGACTGTGTCCTGCTTGAGAAAAATGAGCTTACTGCAGGGTCAACTTGGCATGCTGCTGGCAATTGTCCAAATTATTCTACCAGCTTTGGTATCATGAATATGCAACGATATGGCTTGGCTCTTTATCGAGGGCTTGCTCAAGAGGTAGATTATCCAATCAACTATCATGTAAGCGGCGCGGTGCGCCTTGCCCATTCCCATGAACGCATGATGGAATTTGAACATGTCGCCTCCATGGGAAGGTATATGGGGTTGAAGATGGATATTTGCACGCCTCAAGAGCTGCAATCACATATGCCCTTCATGGAAATACATGATTTAGAAGGCGGCTTATGGGATCCGCTCGATGGTGATATTGATCCTGCGCAAGTAACACAAGCTTTGGCGAAAGGAGCGCGTAAATTTGGCGGTACAATATTACGCTTCACGCCTGCAATAGGCATTGAACGTGTTCAAAATGAGTGGTGTGTGAAAACTGAAAAAGGTGACATAACTTGCGAATATGTGGTCAATGCAGCAGGTTATTACGCTAATAAAATATCTGAATGGTTTTTGCCCTATGGTGGGCGTCCTGCTCCCATGGCAGTTATGAGCCATCAATATTTTTTAACAGATTCTATTCCTGAGCTAAATGCATGGAGCGAAAAACATGGTCGCAAGGTGCCTATGTTGCGTGATGTGGATTCATCATATTATTTACGCCAAGAGGTTGGTGGCGGTTTAAACCTTGGCCCTTATGAGCGCAATTGCAAGGCTCATTGGATAGCTGATAATGACCCAATGCCAGATGATTTCAGCTTCCAGCTTTATCCAGATGATCTTGACCGACTAGAATGGTATATTGAAGATGCCATGGAGCGTGTGCCTCTTTTAGGTACGCAAGGGGTGAAGAGGAATATTAATGGCCCAATTCCTTATGCGCCAGATGGCTTGCCCCTTCTTGGCCCCATGCCGGGAGTGAAAAATGCATTTGAGGCTCATAGCTTTACATTTGGCATCGCTCAAGGGGGTGGTGCTGGCAAAGTCTTGGCAGAATGGATTATGCATGGTCAAACGGAATGGGATATGTGGGCGGTAGATCCACGGCGTTTCACCGCGCATACAGATGCGCAATATTGCATTGATAAGGCAATGGAAACCTATGGTCATGAATATGCAATGCATTTTCCGCATCATGTTTGGCCCGCAGGGCGGGACCGGAAGCTTTCCCCCAATCATGATAGCCTCCAGAAGCTTGGTGGACAAATGGGCTGTTATAACGGATGGGAACGCGCCAACTGGTTTGCTAAGGCAGGCGATGATATCTCAGAAGAAGCAACTCAAACTTGGGCGCGGCAAGGTCCTTGGCAAATTCGCATAAAGGAAGAGTGTGAAGCTGTTCGTGATAACGTTGGTGTTTTGGATTTACCCGGATTTTCAAGATTTAGCCTTAATGGTACAGGCGCTGCGGAATGGCTTAGATGCAATATTGCAGGGGCATTGCCAAAAATCGGGCGGATGACCTTGGGCTATTTCCTTAATGATAAGGGGCGCATTATTACTGAAATGTCGATTATGCGGCATGGAGAAGATGAGTTTACACTGATAACAGCGGCACTTGCGCAGTGGCATGACCGTGATTTTCTATATTCTATTTTAGCTGACGAGTTAGATTTAAAAGATATTACAGACGAACGCACCACATTGATTGTTGCAGGGCCAAAATCAAGGGAATTACTAGGAAAAATATCAGATGCTGATCTAAGCCTTAACTGGCTTAGCTTACAAAAAGCAACAATTGCCAAAAAGGACGCCTTATTTGCCCGCGTCTGTTTTGCCGGTGAACTTGGTTGGGAGGTTCATGCAAAATTTGAAGATATCGCAGCTATTTATGAAGCTATCTTAGGCGCTGGTGCCACACCATTTGGCATGTTTGCCTTAGATAGTTTACGCCTTGAAAAAGGATATCGAAGCTGGAAAGGTGACCTTTCATCTGATTATACCTTGATTGAATCGGGTCTTGCGCGATTTGCGCGACCGGATAAAGCGCAGAATTTTCCTGGAAAAGCTGCTCTTAAAGCTGAGCTTGCCTCTGGAAGTGTAAAACAATTTGCAAGCTTAATTGTTGAGGCTCAGGAATATGATGCGCCTTATATGTCCAATATAATATATGAGAATGAGATTGTTGGGCAAGTGACATCAGGTGGATGGGGCTATCGGATTAATGCATCCATTGCCCATGCAATTATTCGCAGCGATCTAATTAAGGCAGGTACCGAGGTTGAGATTGAAATTTATGGCAAGCGCATGAAGGCGACTGTCCAGCCCGATGGTGCTTTATGGGATGCAGATAATAGCCGCATCAGAGCTTAAGTCTGTATCAAAACCTCAATTTATTCTATTTAAAGGATTATATCACTATGGCCCTCCCTCCAAAGACAGCGCGTGTTGTGATCATTGGCGGTGGCATTATTGGATGCTCCGTAGCCTACCATTTATCTAAAAAGGGGTGGCGTGATATTGTTTTACTTGAGCGCAAAAAACTAACCTGCGGGACAACTTGGCATGCCGCAGGGCTGATAGCGCAACTGCGCGCTAGCCAAAACATGACTAAACTAGCCCGGTATTCACAGGAGCTTTATGCTGGACTTGAACAAGAAACAGCTGTTGCAACAGGCTTTCGTCAAACTGGCTCAATAACCTTAGCACTCACAAATGAACGCAAGGAAGAAATATTCCGTCAAGCCTCAATGGCGCGCGCTTTTGGTGTTGAAGTGGAGAAAATAACCCCAAGCGAGGTTAAGGAATTATACCCCCATATCAATAATGATAAAGTGAAGGCTGGTGTCTTTTTGCCATTAGATGGACAGGGTGATCCCTCAAATATCGCCTATGCGCTTGCTAAAGGGGCTAAGATGAATGGCGCCCATATATTTGAAGGCGTTAAGGTGATAGATCAAACCATAAATGAATGCCGTGTCAGTGAAATTCAATGGCAAAGTGGTGATGCTGTCGGCTCGATTGAATGTGAACATGTGGTCAATTGTGGTGGTATGTGGGCGCATGAAATTGGCCGTCAAGCAGGCGTGAATGTGCCGCTTCAAGCATGTGAACATTTCTATATTGTTACCGATACAATAGCTGACTTAGGTCAATTGCCAACCTTGAGAGTGCCAGATGAATGCTCCTATTTTAAAGAAGATGCAGGGAAAATCTTGCTTGGCGCGTTTGAACCTGTAGCAAAGCCGTGGGGAATGGATGGCATTCCCGAGAGTTTTGAATTTGATCAGCTGCCTCAAGATTTTGATCATTTTGAGCCGATATTGGAAGCCGCGATGCATCGTGTCCCTATATTAGCTGAAACTGGGATTCATACTTTTTTCAATGGACCAGAAAGTTTTACCCCTGATGATGCCTATCATTTAGGTCTAGCGCCTGAACTGGATAATTATTGGGTGGCGGCTGGGTTTAACTCTATCGGTATTCAATCCGCGGGGGGCGCAGGTATGGCGCTGGCGGAATGGATGGATAGTGGTGAAAAGCCATTTGATTTAGGCGATGTGGATATTGCGCGCATGGCTCCTTTCCAAGGCAACAAGCATTATTTGTTTGAGCGATCAAGGGAAACGCTTGGGCTTCTTTATGCTGATCATTTCCCTTACAGGCAAAAAGCCACCGCAAGGGGCATTCGTCGCTCCCCTCTTTATGCACATTTAAAAGAAGAGGGAGCTGTTTATGGTGAATTTGCGGGCTGGGAACGTGCGAATTGGTTTGCGGATGAAGGGCAGCTTGCTGAATATCAATATAGTTGGAAACGCCAAAATTGGTTTGATAATGTTGCCCGTGAGCATAAAGCCATAAGGGAAAATATTGGCATTTATGATATGAGTTCATTTGGAAAGCTGCGCGTTGAAGGACCTGATGCGGAAGCCTTTCTCAATTATGTTGCTGTTGGTAATTATAGTGTTCCTATAGGTAAGATTGTTTATAGCCAGTTCCTTAATTCTAAAGGCGGGATTGAAGCAGATGTCACGATTACGCGCTTGTCTGAAACGGCTTATTTGGTTGTGACCCCTGCTGCAACAAAATTAGCCGACGAGACTTGGCTAAAGCGTCATATTGGTGATTATCGTGTCGTTATTACGGATATAACAGCAGCTGAAGCTGTTATTGCTGTTATGGGGCCAAATTCGCGCAAGCTTCTTGAGATGATATCACCGAATGATTTTTCCAATGATGTTAATCCCTTTGGCACAGCGCAAGAGATCGAAATCGGCATGGCTTTAGCACGGGTTCACCGTGTGACTTATGTTGGAGAACTTGGCTGGGAAATTTATATTAGCTGTGATATGGCATGCCATGTTTTTGAAACACTTATGAAGGCAGCAAAAGCACTGGATGCCAAACTCTGTGGCTTACATATGATGGATAGTTGCCGACTAGAGAAAGGGTTTCGCCATTTTGGTCATGATATCACCTGTGAAGATCATATTTTAGAGGCTGGGCTTGGCTTTACAGTTAAATTAGATAAGGCAGATTTTATTGGCAAGGAGGCAGTCCTACGCAAGAAAGAGGATGGGCTTGCAATGCGACTTGTACAATTTCGTTTAAAAGACCCTGAGCCCTTATTATATCATGCTGAACCAATATTACGTAATGGGGAAGTTGTGGGTTATCTAACCAGCGGTAATTATGGTCATCACTTAGGCAGTGCAATTGGCATGGGTTATGTGCCATGCAAAGGCGAGACAATAGAGGAGCTTTTAAGTTCCACCTATGAAATTGATGTGGTTGGCACCTTAGTAAAGGCTGAAGCATCACTGAAACCATTTTATGATTTCAAGTCTGAACGTGTAAAATTCTAGTTATTGCTGAAACTTTATTTTTGACAAATGATGCTTTTAACTCAGACTGAATGGATCCCACATATTAACACGATGAATACGTCAAAAAAGCTTAAAATTACCAGTAGTTCTTACATTTTTTTCATGTTAATAGAGTAAATCTATTGGTGCAGAATGAACTAAATAATCGTGTCCTGAGCCTAAAATAAAAGCCCCCCTACGTTAGGAGATAACATGACTAAAATCGCATTAATTACCGGTGCAACAGCTGGTTTTGGAGCGGCAACAGCAAAACGCTTTGTGGCTGAAGGCTATAAAGTAATTGTAACGGGTCGTAGGCAAGAGCGCTTGACAGCTCTTGTTTCAGAGCTCGGCGGGTCAGATGTTGCTCATGCTCTATGTTTTGATATCAGAGATGAAAAGGCAACAAAAAACGCTTTAGATAGTTTGCCAGCATCATTCAAAGATATAAGCGTGCTTGTCAATAATGCAGGGCTTGCCCTTGGCACTTCAGCCGTTGAGGAATGCGATCTTGATGATTGGAAGACAATGATTGATACAAATATCACAGGTCTTGTAACGATTACACGGCTATTGATCGATACATTGATTGCTCAAAAAGGCTTGGTTATCAACCTATCTTCTGTGGCTGCAAATTGGCCCTACCCGGGGGGCAATGTTTATGGCGGGACGAAAGCTTTTGTACAGCAATTTTCATTGAATTTACGCTGCGATCTTGCTGCTAAAGGTGTTCGTGTCACTTCCATTGAACCAGGGCTTTGTGAAAGTGAATTTACGCTCGTGCGCACTGGAGGCAATCAAGAGGCTTATGATAAATTATATAAAGGGGCTAATGCATTACAGCCTGAAGATATTGCTGAAAGCATATATTGGGTAGCATCATTGCCTGCGCATATGAATATCAATTCAATAGAGCTCATGCCAGTTTCCCAATCATGGGCTCCCTTCTCAGTCTTTAGAAAATCATAAGACTATTTTATGCAAATACACGCCCAAGCGCCGCATCTATCGCTGAAGTGATTTCATCAATCTGGTCAGCTGTGCAAATTAATGCGGGGCTTAAACAAAGTGTGTTATTCATACCTGGTATTGATCGGTTAGTTGAACCGATCAATACACCATTTTTAGCGCAATCGGCTATGACAGCTTGAATTGATTTCTCATCAACAGGCTCTTTGGTTTTACGATCCGTAACAAGCTCAGCACCGCAAAACAAGCCAATCCCCCTTACATCACCAATCACTTCATGTCTTTGTGCTAAATCATTTATATTATTGAGTAACCGCTCACTCATGAGCGTTGTATTCTCTAATAGATTTTCATCCTCAATAATGCGCATATTCTCAAGAGCAGCTGCAGGCCCTGCAGTGCATCCGCCAAATGTAGAAACATCACGGAAATAGGATGTAGGATTATTAGCATCTTCTTTAAATTTATCGAAAACAGCCTCAGTTGTTGCGGTTATTGATATTGCTGCATAGCCAGAAGCAACACCTTTTGCCGCCACAACAATATCTGGCTTTATCCCATAATGATGATAGCCAAACCATTTTCCTGTCCGGCCGAGCCCGCAAACAACTTCATCAAGGTGCAATAAAATATCATATTTTTTGCAAAGATATTGGATCTTATCCCAATATCCCTTTGGTGGGGTGATAACACCACCACCAGCAGTAACCGTTTCAAGGCATAAAGAACCGATAGTGTCTGGGCCTTCGCGCAAAATCACTTCTTCAACCGCATCTGCGGCTCGTTCCCCATAATTTTCAACTTCACCATATTGGCTGCGATATTCTAGGCAGTGCGGCACCTCCACAAAGCCTTCAGGAAAGGGGCCAAAGTCCATGCGTCTTTGTAACTGCCCTGTGGCTGCAAGGGTGCCAAGCGTTGTCCCGTGATAATCACGTTCACGATATAATATTTTATATTTCTTGCCACCATGATGGAGATGCGAAATTTGCCGAACCATCTTAAAGGCTTTTTCATTGGCCTCAGATCCTGAATTTGAATAGTAAACACGGCTGAGCCCTGGCATTTTTTCAATAAGGCGCTTTGCATATAATGAAGCTGGAACTGTTCCTGTAGCAGCTGCAAAATAATTTAGTTTAATAAGCTGATCTCGCATAGCATTGGCAATGCTTTCACGACCATAACCAACATTAACTGTCCAAACGCCACCTGACATCGCATCTAGAAAATATTGGCCTTTTGCATCCCATAAATCCATGCCCTTGCCTTCAACAAAGACACGTGGATCAATTGTTTCATATTGTTTATGCTGCATCATATGATGCCACACATGCTCCTTATCAGCATCAACAACATCATCAATATTATTTACTCGCTCTTCATTAAGCGCAGAATTATAATCCATGCAACATCCCCACCTAAATATCGAAAAAAGCACTTTCATCTCATATTAAAAAGAAATATAAACCCTTGTTTTTGAACAAATAAAAATAAGAGGAAACGCCTTCTATTCTTCGCAGAAGCATCGGTGTTTTTTAATATATCATTCAAGTTATTTTGATGAATAAAGCCTACTTATAAAAAGCTATTCATAAAAATTATAGCTGTCAAGTTGAACTAAATGTGTAGAAGAATTGATTTGTAATTTTCCGGTTAATTATTGCCTTTTAGGTTATGCAAAAGTTTCAGCATAGTATGCAAATTTCTTCTGAAGCCAAGTAACAACGGCTTGCTTGCGCGGATCTGATTTTATTGATTTTCGTGATAGACAAACATAATCAGAACCATCTTTGGTAAACCCCTTTGGTGCTTCCAGCTTTGATGTTTCCAGATTGCGCGCAACCATATAAATCGACATCATTGCAATGCCTTGACCGCTCTGTGTTGCTTCAAGTGCTAAAAAATGATGTTGGTATTCAATATCATTTATAAAAAGATTGTTGCTCTGGTAATTTGCATTATTGGCGCTTGCCCATTGAGACCAAGCCCCTTGTCTTGTCGAGGCATGAAGCCTCGTATAACTAGCTGGGTCTGCATCCTTACAGAAGGGTATACCACATCGAATAACAGGCCCCATCATTTCCTCGCCTATTACGATGCAATCAAGATCCTTATCAATCGCAAAATCATTCCTTCTTATCGCGAGGTCAATCCCGAAATGATGGAAATCAACAGTCCCACCTGCTGATAAAATTCTTAGTGGCACGCCAGTTTCGGCTTCGATTTGTGGCACTAATGGTATCAAAAACTTAAGGCAAATAGTAGGTTCACAAGAAATGACAAGAGGAGTTTTCAAAGCCTTTGAACCAAGACTTGCTAGATAGTCGTCTAGACCCTCAAACATAGTTGTTAGATGAAGCGCAAGCTCCTTACCTTCTGACGTTAGCAAAATTTTACTGCCATAGCGTTCAAATAAAGCTATATCTAAATTTTGCTCAAGTGTCTTAATTTGCTTGCTAACAGCTCCTTGAGTTATATTCAATTCTACGGCTGCATTTGAAAAAGAGAGTTTTCGTGCGCAAACTTCAAAAGTGCGCAGCGATCTAAGACTCCATAAATATTTTCTACTTCTATTTTCATTCATTATGAAATTATCTCATAGTATAAGATGAGTTCTCTTCGTTTGTATTTTTTTCTTACTATCAGCATCCTAATAATGCAGTTAACCTAGAATGTTTAAGGTCTGCGCACAATAGTTTACCGAATGTAAGAGGAATATTATGGAAATAAACCAAGCGTGGATCATCATCGCAATTACATGGCTAGCTGTTATAAGCCCTGGAGCAGATTTTGCCATTGTCTCCAGGAACTCGTCTGTACATGATCGTTACGCTGGCTTGGCTTCCTCTATAGGCATTGCATTTGGATGCTTCATACATGTCGGTTATGCTATCGTTGGTATCGGTTTCATTTCGGATCTTTTTCCTAATTTTTTTCAATATCTACAAATAATTGGCGGTATTTACCTTGCATATCTCGGACTTTCACTCATTTTATCAAAAAACACTACTCAATCTGAGATTGGAGAAACAATAAATTTACCGAGTAACAAAATATATTTTTTTGGTATGGGCTTTCTTACAAATATTCTAAATCCAAAAACATCTCTGTTTATAATTAGTCTCTACAGCCAAGCCATTGGTGCAGAGACAGTCATGATGGAGAAGTTATTTTGGGGTGCATTTATAGCTATATCGCATTTTATTTGGTTTGGTGGAGTTGCTTTGTTTATGTCTACCCCATTAGTCAGAACCAAAATTCTTTCTCACCAAAAAATTTTTAATTCAACTATTGGTTTAATTCTAGTGGTTTTTAGTCTGTTACTACTTCTGAATAACAATATCTAAGGGATTTAGTAGGAGTTCACCATACAAGCTAATCCTAAAACGTGATATCAGACTAATTCTAACTCGTCTCTAAATGCCCTGCAAGTTTAAATTAAGCGAACATTAA
>WTKA01000157.1 GCA_011524605.1 Hyphomicrobiales bacterium
CAACCTTCACGGTCGATCAATTAAAAAATGAAGCGCTTTAGTTTATTGCTTTATTTTTATATTTTCAGTAGAATTGCAGCCACCAAAATCATCAAAAAAGGGTCTAATCATTTTCATTTTGCATAATAGCAGCAATGATTTCATGCATTGTAGTGCTAGGATTATTTAAACTATCAAATGCTTTAGCTCTTTGTACAGCCTCATCTAAAAATTGATCTTCACTTAGGAAGTGCTTTTTGAAAAAAACTCTTGGTATTTTTTTACAATTCCCCTGATAACCCAATTTACTTTTTAATAAATCTGATAAATGTTTTTGCACAGCTTTCTGATCAGAATACTTATTATAGTTCTCAAAGTGTAATATGAGCCATAACTCGAAGCAAGGAATACTATAGCCGACTTTGAATTTTAACCTTTCAGCTTTTAATATAAATTCTTTAAAAGCCTGATCTGTTATATCATCTTTATCTGATATCAACCAAAGTTCATCAATATTTTCCTCTGTGCCATCATATTTTAATTTTGCTCTTGCATTCTTTAATAATTCACTAGCTTGCTTACCAATAGGAAATATTTTTATAATTTTATTTTTACTATTAGCATGAGTTTTTAATGCTTCAAAATATTCTGGCTCTGTCTTTTCACCTTCGGTAAAAATATAAATTGCTTTCTTAGGATTTTTATATTCTTTTTTACGTAATTTAGATTTCCGTCCCATATTTTAGGCCTCTTATAACATAGGAATAGCACCATAACGGCCCTCTAAATAGCTTTTTTCAAAATTTTTTGTACGCGTTTTAAAATCAATTAATGCATATAAATTTGACATATTATTGTTTTTTTCAACCAAATAAACTTGGTCTTTTCTAATATAGTTACAATTTAGAACATTTGTATCATGTAGAGTAGCCAATAACTGCGCACCTTTAGGATTTGTCTCTTTGGAATTAAACCAAGCTATAATTTGCTGAACAACAGATGTATGAATATTTTCATCAATCTCATCTATAACAGCAATAGTACCTTTTTCTAGAGCATCTAAAATTATAGGTAATTGACCTAATAATTTCCTTGTACCGCTGCTTTCTTCGTATTCTTCAAATTTTATTAAATCTCCATTCAAGTCTTTACGCTTAAAAACAACCATTGTTATTTCGTCAAAGTTATCTTCATCAATATCAACGCCTCCACTAATCAGTGTATTTTTTAACGCTTGAAAAACAGCGCGACCTTCAGGCGGAATTTCTTTTTTTTCTAAAGCTAGTTCAACTTCACCTGCACCAAAATCACACAATCTAGTTTGCATAATCTCTTTATAATCTACAAGCAACTCTTTAGAATCGCTAAATTTGATGAGTTCTTCTAAATAGTTATATACAGGAAGCAACTGTGAAAATGTTTCATATTGTGTAGCGGTAGATAGAAACGTAGCATCTTCTCTAGTATTTTTTTCAGATAACTTTCTTTCTCCCTTTAGTGTTGTGCCAAACTTCACATACGCCTTACCATCATGAGTTTCCCTCTTAAAAAGCATCCTTTCTCTACCTTCAGGATAGCAATATAAAGCTTCATGCGTAATTTGCTCTTGGTCAAAACTCAATTCATAGACATAGCGCACACCGTCCCCTGCGATAAAGTCAATATCAAAGCAAGATGGTTCTGTCCTATATTTTGGATCAAGCTTAAAACTAGCTGCAGGCAACTTATCGGTTAGAGGTTTTGACAATGAAGATACGGCAACATAGCAAAATCTTTTAAGTGATTTGAGAAAATTACTTTTACCTGCCGCGTTGGCACCAAAAATCATGGCGGAAGAAACAACACCATGCTTTGTATATTTAGGGCACTCCAACAAGTCGACAGCCTTACTCCCCTCATTCTTTGCAATAGCATGAAAAGAGATTTCACATTTTTCTTTGAAGCTTTTATAATTTTCAACGCTATAAGAAAGAAGCATTTACATCCTCTTAAAATGCTTTTTTTACACAATAAGTGTAAATATTGACCTAAAATAACTATAAGACAGCTTTTTAGCACGGTGTCAAGATATAGCGATATTATTCAAAAAATAACTTATAGAGCAAATCAAAAAAATCACATCCCAGAACTACGCGGGCCAAAAGTACGTTGCCATTCTTCTATGCCTTGAACTTTTTTATTCGTTTCTTGCGGCTGGGAATAATTCACTTGCATTTGCGTATTTGAAATATTACGCAACCGATCTACTGCTTTTTCAATCGCTGATTTTTGCAAGGCTAAATTATCATCCTCATGCTGATTAGCCTCTGAAAACGGAATATGGCCTTTTTTCAATGTCTCAAAGCGGAAATGCATTGGGAATGTCACCCCTTCACCAAAAACAATTGCCTCTTGTTGAGCCAAAGCACTAATAAGCTTAACCATTGCCGTAGATGAAGCGGAAATTGCTGAGCGGATAATATCTTGGTCATGTTCATTGGCTAACCGCATGGCAAATAATGTTGAACATTGCGATAAAATTGTTGGGTTTAATTCGCTCGGCCTTTGGGTAATACAACATAAATAACAGCCATATTTCCGCCCTTCTTTCGCAATTTGCGAAATGGCTCGTTGTGTATGATTCATGCCTGTTTTGCTAAGGGCTGGCACATATCGATGCGCTTCCTCGCACACAATTAAAATTTCAGACTCTTTATCAGACACTTGGCAAATATCAAAAGCCAAGCGACCTAAAACAGAAATTAGAGAATTGGAGACCTCTTGAGGCGCACCAGCCATTTGCAAAATTGCGATTGGCTTCTGCTCGTCGTTTAATCGGAATATATCACCAAGAATTTCTAAAATATTATCTTCAACACGCGAAACATTGAAGAATAAAGAATAGCGCGGATCATTAAGTACCGTTGTTAATCGCCCACGCAATCTACGAAGATCGGGAATATCTGAGCGATTATCCAGCATACCCATAGCATCATCAATATATTTAATTATATCTAGAAACTGATAGGGCAACGGCGTATCAACAGTAATTTCGTGACTTCTTACAGTGCGCCTTATGCCACCTTTGGAGCCAAATTGTGACTTTGCATCTGGTATAGCTGATCTTAAAAATTCTATATCAAATTCGATATTTTTCTGACCTGAAAAAAGAACTTCGCAAAGCTCTTCAAAATTTAAAAGCCAGAAAGGAATATTAATATGTTGAATATCAAAAACTTCAGCACGGCTGCCAAATGCATTCGCATATTCATTATGCGGATCAAACATAACAGTACGAAGGCTGGCACGCGCATCCAATATCTTATTTAAAATTAAAGCTGTGGCGGTTGATTTACCAACCCCTGTTGAACCAACAATAGCAAAATGTCGACTAAGCAAATTTTCAAGATGAACTTCAGAAGCAATATTAGCATCTAGGCAAAGGGAGCCCAATTTTATCGTCTGCACCTCTTTTTTGCTGACAAACATTGTATTTAAATCATGTTTTGATATTTGGCTACAAGCAATACCCACCGTCGGATATTCTCTAATGCCTGTATCAAATCTACTATTGCCTGTTTGAGGATCTTGCCAGACCTCGCCAATCATTTGAACATGAATTTTCACACGGTTATGCCCTCCCTCACCGAGAGTATGAGAAGCAAGCTCTGTGGAGGTGATCAGCGCAACTATACGCCTTGTTTCTTTTATTAAAGATATAAACTTAGAAACACCTAAAGTATTTAATACTGCCAGAGGAAGGTTTTCCGCTAAAACTGTCGCATTTGACCCTTCACAGAATATAACATGGCCAATCAATTTAGGTCTATCATCTGCCATTGACGCAGATGAACCGTTATTATTCACAATCGTTGTGTTTTGCATAATATAGTGCCCTGTAAGAACAATAAAATAAGTTGCAAGCACTATAATTGAACAAGTATTAATCCATCATTTAAAGAAAAATCTATTTCAAAAAATAGTAAATAGATTAATTTCAAGTAAGGTAGATTTTTATTATATTATTAATTTCATTAAGAGCAATATAACAAAATATCAATCAATAGTAGCGCGCAACAAATACTTTAAAATTTATATTCATTATAATTTTAATGAAAAAATATAGAGTAAAATAAATATGTTTGTTTCATATATTTAAATATAATCTCAATACCATGGTCGTTCTCGCGTTTATGAGGAGGACGATATGGCATTTTCAGACAATAACTACACGACCGCTGGTGCGTATTTAGATGGAAATAGTGTTTCTCCTATAGTAGCCTCAGATTTCACTGGGTTCTCCCAAGGGGATTTCACGCTGCAATTTCGCGTAACAGACACAGATGTGGCAAATAGCTTTTTTGGCGGCTACACACCTTATACATCTTATCTTTCATCAACAAATAGTGATGAAGGCTTTACATTTGGCTATAATGAAGCAAGCAATAATTATGAATTGCATATGCTCAATGGGACTATATTTACTTTTGACGCTAGCACGGTCAATGTTGATGCAATGCAATCCAATCATATAGCCCTAAGCTATGATGATACAGCGCAAATGATGCAATTAATTGTCGATGGCACAATATTGGGCACAACCAGTTTAGAAAACCCAATCGGGTTTTCAGGTGATGGTCATTTATTATTTGGACAATCTATTGCTGAATTTAGTGGCACAAATACGGGCATTGCTGCGTTTGACGCTGCACCGGGTGCAATCATTTTAGAAAATATCACTGTTTTTGATAGCGTAAGAAATGAAACGCAAGCAGCGCTTGATGCTAAATTTGGTGAATCAATTAATGCTGATATGGAAAGCATGATCCACCATTGGGATATGACGCAAGGCTCGGACAATGCCGCTATTGATAATATCTCACAGATGCCCCTTAGTCTGGATACCACGTCAATTACCGAAGGTGACACTGCTATCACGCCTGCAAATGCTGGTATTTCCTTGAATACTAGCAGTGACACAAATGCTGATATGATTATGATACAAGAATTTGATGGCTTCTCAAATTCTCCCTTCACCTTGGAAGTTGGCTTTTCATCTTCAACTCCATTAACTGATGAAAGCTTTATCAGCCTCGTTTCTTATGCGGAAGTAGATACAGATAACGCCCTGCTGATTGGCATGAGAGATGGACAATCTTTCCAAATTTTCGCCGAAGATATCGGTTATGTAGAATTTCCCTATGACCTTAATGATTTAATGGATGGCGGGCAGCATACAATTTCAGTTGCTGTGGATCCTGCGGGACAGAATATATCTTTATTCGTCGATGGTCGGGACTTAGGCTCAAGAAGCTTTGATGGTGAGCTCACAATTGAAGGGGGCGGCACGCTTGTATTTGGTCAAGAGCAAGACTATATGGGCGGTGGATTTGATGTGGAACAGGCCTTTGAGGGTGTAATATCTGAGGGGCGTGTTTATAATGAAATTCGAGAAGTGGATGCAATCACGCAAGATGCTTTAACGGGCACTTCAGACCTTGAGGCAGCCTCTTTAACTTCTGCATGGGATTTTGATCAACCCGTTAATGGCACTGTATCAGACTTGGTCGGCGATGCAGATGCAGCAGCGATGACAGAAGCATTAGGAACTGCACAAGCACAATTATCACTCACAGATTTTAATCGTGGTCTAATATTAAATAATAATGATGAAAGCGGTCAATCAGCCTCTCATGAAAATTTCAATGGCTTTACAGCTGATAGCTTCACTTTTGAAATGTCTTTTGCCTCAGTCATGAATATTGGTGATGGGTTTAACGCCCTCATGTCTTATGCTGAAAATGGCTTTGACAATGCATTTACCTTAGGCACAAACCATGGCGGCACGGTGTTGCAAGTTCATGCGCGTTCTATCGGTGTTGTGGATTTTGATATCAACGCTTGGAGCTTAATGGATGGTAATGAGCATAGCATTGCTTTAACTGTTGATAATGACACGCTTGAAATGTCTATGTATATAGATGGCTTATTGATTGATACACAGCCAATGAGCGAAGCGATGACTGTAAATGGCGGTGGTACATTAGTCTTCGGTCAGGAGCAAGATATTGTTGGTGGTGGATTTGATGCCGATCAAGAATTCTCCGGCGTTATTTTTGATGCCGCTCTATTTAGCGACATAAGAACAGAAGCAGAAATTGCTTCAGACAATGAAAATGGTTTAACGGGTACAGAAGATAATTTGCATTCAAAATGGGAATTTTCTGATGCCAGTGTTACTGAATCGATATCGGGAACAGAACTAAATACTGAGCTTAACCCGATCCATGCGGTTAGTATCAACTCCCTTGCTGGTGGGGTTCCGATTAACCTAGAACAATCCGATCAAAGCTTAGAGATAGAAAATTTTGATGGATTTTTAGGGGCTGAGACAACAATTGAATTGGCTTTTTCATCAAGCATGGATCTAAGTGGGTCGTTTAAACCTCTTATGTCTTATTCAGAGCCAGGCCATGACAACGCACTCACATTTGGCTTTGCTCATAATGGCACTGCGCTTCAGCTGCATATGAAAGGGCAAGACCCTATCTCTTTTGCTGTTGACGCTAATGGTTTAATGGATGGAAATACCCATGAAATTGCTTTGACGATGAATGAAGCAACGGGCGAAGCCATGCTTTACGTAGATGGCAGTTTAGCTGGCACCTTGAACTTTGAAGCATTAAACCTCAATGGTGATGGCATTTTAGTCTTTGGCCAAGAACAAGACAGTTTTGGTGGCGGCTATTCTGAAGATCAAATTTTCCAAGGCATGATCCATGAAGTTAGAGTATTTGACGAAGAACGCAGCCCTGAGGATGTCTTAGCGGATGCACAAAATGGTGTAGATAGTGTTTCTGAAGCCAACCTTGTCTCCCATTGGGATATGAAATTACGCAGTAATCTTGAAATAGATGACTTAGTTGGCAATCAAAATTTAATAGCTACAAATTATGAGCCACCAGAAGATGCCTTACCTGTGTTTGGAGATATCGATTTTTCAGACATGACAGAAGGCTTAGATGCAGGGGCGATTGTAGCAACAGTTCACGCATCAGATTCCAATTGGGATGAAATTACTTTCCAGCTTAATGATGATCATAATGGGTTATTTACAATTGATACAGCAACTGGTGTTGTTTCGATTTCTGAAGGTCATTCTTTAAGCGGCGTAGAGCGTACAAATTATCAAATTGAAGTTGAAGCCTTGCAAAATGGCAGCGCCGTAGGCGTCACGCAAACTGTGGGTCTAAATATTGGTGATACTGCAACCACTGAAAATGGCACCCCAGCAGAAGCGCCTATTGATTATGAAATTCCTGTTATGGAAACAGGTATTCTTCAACTAGACCAAGATATACAACAAATCACATTAGAGCAAGAATTTGAAAATCCTGTTGTTTTCGCTTTCGTTCAAACCTCGAATGGAACAGATCCTGTTGTTGCTCGTGTACATAATGTTGTCGGCAATCGCTTTGATATCCAGCTGCAAGAACCTGACTATCTTGATAATGTCCATGGCATTGAAACTGTGAATTATATGGTTGTTGAAGCTGGCGTTTGGATGATGCCTGATGGTTCAATTTTTGAAGCAGGAACAATTGAGAGTAATAAGCTTTCAACAGACGGCTTTGAAACGGTTGAATTCAGCGCGGCATTTGATGATCAGCCTGTTATTTTAAGTCATGCGCAAACAAAAAATGACGATGCTTTCATTGCAGTTCGTCAAAATGATGCAAGCGAAGACGGCTTTTCAATGACAATGCAAGAGCAAGAAAGCACAAATTCAACAGACCACGGCTCTGAGACATTAGGCTGGATCGCTATTGAACGAGGCAGCGGCGAAGGGTCAGACTTTGGCTGGGTTACTGGTAGTATCGAAGGTGTTACGAACAGTAATTCTAATATATATCTTTCTGGCGACCTTGAAGGCGATGTCTCTCTAGTTGCAAGCATGTCAACATATAATGGTGGCGATAGCTCATGGGCCCGTGGCGATGGCGAAAACGACTCTGTTTTCAGCGTTTCAGTACAAGAAGAAAGCAGTAAAGATACAGAGATCAACCATACAATAGAAACGATTGACTATTTTGCTTTTAATACAACAGGCGTTATTAATGGCGCTTTATATGAAGATCCTAATGCCGCTCCTGCCCCTCAAGAAGGCAACGGCTATACCCCAATAGATAATAATAATAATAGCTATGACGAGACTATTTTTGGTAGCGAAGGCGCTGACTTAATCTATGGCGGCTATGGCATGGATCTCATTGATGGCAATTCAGGCAATGACACATTAGTTGGCAATGAAGGCTCTGATACCTTTATCATCAATGGTGAAGCGGGCGAAAATGGCACTGATATTTATGGTGGCAACACAGATGGATCTGAAAATATTCCAATTGCAAAAACCACTGCCATCATGGAAACAGGCACTTTAGAGCTAAGCCAAGATGTGCAGCAAGTGACGCTCTCACAAACATTTGAAAATCCTGTTGTGCTTGCTTTTGTTCAAACATCAAATAGCACCCATGCCGTCGCAACGCGCATCAGCAATGTGGAAGGCAACATATTTGATATCAAACTCCAAGAGCCAGATTATCTTGATGGCACCCATGAAATTGAAACGGTGAATTTTATGGTTGTTGAAGAGGGTATATGGGTTATGCCTGATGGCTCTATCATGGAAGCTGGAACAGTTAATACGAACCTAATTTCAACACAAGCATTCAAAAGTGTTGATTTTGATGCAGGCTTTGACGAACAGCCAATCATTCTCACAAGCGCCCAAACAAGCAATGATGATAGCTTTATTGCAGTACGTCAGGCAAATGCGACAGAAGATGGCTTTGAAATCACAATGCAAGAGCAGGAAAGTACAAATTCAGGCAGTCATGCTGTTGAGACCTTGGGCTGGGTTGCTATTGAGCCTGGTAGTGGCAGCGGCGATGCATTCTCGTGGTTTGCAGGTCGTACATCAGATACGGTTACCCATGAAAATTCACAGATTGATCTATCCAGTGAGTTTGACACCGATATCTCCGTTGTTGCAAGTGTTTCAAGCTATGATGGTGGCGATACTTCATGGGCACGCGGCGATGGATTAGAAGATAATATCTTAAATATCTCCGTAGAGGAAGAAAGCAGTAGAGATAGCGAAGTTAACCACACAACAGAGACAATTGACTATTTCGCATTTAATGGTACTGGCGTCATCTATGGCGATCCCTATGATCCAACCCTGTCAGCAGCAGAGGCTGGTGAATCTCAGTTATGGACAGATAAAGTAGAGCTTAATATGTCAACTGATACGGACTTGCTCTATACGGTAGAAAATGTGGATCAAGAAAATGGCTTTATTGAATTATCAAATGGCGAAGCAACGATTAGCATTCAAGCGCAAAGTTCTGAGCTGAACTATTTGATGAATGAAGATAATAGTGTTGCCTCTATCACGCTTGAAGCCAACACAGATGCGCTTCTTACAGTTGACACAGACAGCGATGGCATAGTTGATACAACCTATAACCTCTATGACATTGAGACTATTTCAATCTCGTAAGTTATTTTACTATGCAAAATACTTTTTCCCGGAATTTCGTTAGAAATATCCGGGATCGCTACCGTCTTTTTTTCTGATGCTCTTCAGCTTATCAATGCTCGTTTCACTCCGCTTGGCCTCATCGCGTGCCTAGAATAAGCTAATTATAAAAAATGCAAAATACCCCGCATCAAGTGCGGGGAAAAGTATATGGTTAGTTCAATGCACTTTGGACGGCTTCCAGCCATAATGGCTGGAACAAAGGACTAGCGGCATTGAGGCGCGCAGCCTTAGCGGCGCATGAGCGTCAACAAAAAAGTGCGACTGCACGTCGGGGCTTATGTCCCGCCCCTCGGAGCGGTGAGCATAGCGAACTCGCGCGAGAGCAAACATATTAATCTCGCAAAATACCCTACATCAAGTGCCAGAGAGAGCCAAGCCACAAAATATATATTTATAAGTCGCGATCAAAATGCTCTGCAGATGGATCCTCTTCCGCAGCTGGTATGGCGTAGCTGCCATTAAACCATTTTGACAAATCAATATCAGCGCAGCGTTTTGAGCAAAAAGGATAGTATTTTTCCACCGCAAGTTTTTTACACTGCGGGCAAGGACGCATTTTACTATTTTGCCCCTCTTCGCCTTCTTTTTGATTATCTTTGGCCATTACCCTACTCCCATTTAACCTTTGCCTTTTGACTTTATAATCGCTCTTGCTCTTATTGAAAAGTGCTCCATATAAAGAAGTAAGTTTTTAAATAATTTTATTTTCAAGCCATAAGTCTTATGATAAAAATCAGAGGCTTTGACATATATCAGCAAAAGCCCAAATAAATAAAGATGGTAGTCATGGAAACAAAAATGGAAACTAAAATTGCAGAAATCTCAATTGACGATATTGAAGGTGCAGATCTTTTAATCGTTGAAGATGACAAACCATTTTTAAATCGTCTTGGCCGCGCGATGGAAAGCCGTGGCTTCACTGTCCGCATGGTCGATAATGTCGCTGAGGGTATTATTCAGGTTATTAATAAACCGCCAGAATTTGCCATTGTGGATATGCGCCTTGGTGATGGCAACGGTCTTGATGTCATTGAAAAAATACATGAGCTTAGCCCCCATTCGCGCGCTGTTATTCTAACAGGCTATGGTAATATTGCTTCCGCCGTTACCGCGGTAAAGTTAGGCGCAACAGATTATTTAGCAAAGCCCGCTGATGCTGATGATATTTTAAAAGCTCTGGTCAATGCAAGTACGAAAGCAGACCCTCCAGAAAACCCCATGTCAGCGGATAGGGTCAAATGGGAGCATATACAACGCGTCTATGAGCTATGTGATAGGAATGTAAGTGAAACGGCACGGCGCTTAAATATGCACCGCCGAACTTTACAGCGGATTTTAGCCAAACGTGCGCCAAGATAATAATAATCTTAAATCTCAATATGATTGAAAAACACATATCAAAGGCTTGAAATTAAAAATCCCCGAAAATAATAAATTTTCGGGGATTAATCATGTCAGTATTAAGCTGTTTTTCTTTTTGGCTTTTTATTAGAGCGAACAGGTACGCCGCCTGAGCTAGCGAATGTCTTTTTCTTATAATTACTTTTCTTCGGACGATCATCACGATTTTGTGTCGTGCTCGGGCGCTTTGACTTGAATGACTTTTGAGCGTTTTCGCCCTCATCTTTTACAAATTGCCTATTCTGTTTTTTCTTAGGCTTATCTTCTGAAAAATCAGATTTTTTTGCAAATTTCTTTTTGCCAAAGTCAGCATTATCATCAAATTTACGCTTACGCTTCTTTTCATCAAACCGCTCATTATCGTCTCTTTTAAATTGAGATTTTTTCTTATCGTCACGGAATGGCTTATCATTATTTCTTTTTGGCTTGCGCTTCTCAAAAGGTCTATCTTCCCCTTCAAAGCGCGGCTTTTTATTCTCAAAATCATCTGACTTGCGCTCTTTCCTTGCGCCATCTTTATTTTTTGAAAAGCTTCTTCTATCGTCTTTTTTGCGTGAACCATTATTATCACGGCGCCTGTTATCACCACGACCGCCTGAAGGTTTATTGCGACCGCGACGACGACCGCCCTTTTCTTCTTTAAAGGCTGCGGGGCGCTCACCACTTGCTACGCTAATTTCTTTATCCATTAGCTTTTCAATAGCATTGAGTAAATTCGCTTCATGGGGCGCACAAAATGAAATTGCTTCTCCGCTTTCCCCAGCACGACCTGTCCGGCCAATACGGTGAATATAATTTTCTGCGACTTCTGGTAAATCAAAATTGTAAACCTGAGTGACACTAGAAACGTGGATCCCCCTTGCCGCAACATCTGTTGCAACCAGAATATCTGCCTCTCCTGAACGGAAAGCTTGTAATGCCTGATTACGCTCGCTTTGGCGTTTATCACCATGAATAGAAACAGCGTTCAAACCGCGTTCACATAAGGCTTTTGCAATTTTATCAACGCCAAACTTTGTCCGCACAAATACAATAGAAGAACCAGTGCTTGTTTCTTCTAAACAGGTGCCTAGCTTTTCTACTTTTTGAGGATAGTTTAAAAAATGAACACTTTGCTGCACAGTATCCGCTGCTTGTCCCACGGGATTTGTTTCGATGCGCACAGGGTCGGTTAAAAAAGTGCCTGATAGCTCCGCCATCAATTTTGGCATTGTCGCAGAAAATAATAATGTCTGACGCTTATGAGGTAAAAGAGATGCAAATTTCTTCAATGTACCAATAAACCCCAGATCAAGCATTTGATCTGCTTCATCAAGGATTAAAAATTGCGTCGCTTCCAGCTTAACTGCCCCTCTTTCCAAAAGGTCATTCAAACGGCCAGGCGTTGCAATAATAATATCGGTTCCATTTTGCATTTTTTGCTTTTGACGCTGAATATTAGAACCACCAACAATCACATTGACCTTAAGCTTGGTGCCTCGAATGTAAAGACGAATATTATCCGTAATTTGCAATGCTAATTCACGTGTTGGTGCTAAAATTAATGCATTTGCACATTTGCGCGGTGCTTCTGTATCTAAAGCCAAAAGATTTTGAACAAGTGGCAAGCCAAAAGCTGCCGTTTTACCTGTTCCAGTTTGAGCAAGCCCCATCACATCTTTACCATCTAGCAATGCTGGAATTGCCTCTGCTTGAATGGGTGTAGGATCTTTAAACTCTAAATAACCAATGGTTTTTAATAGCTGCTGTGATAGGCCTGTTGATTCAAAATTTGTCACGTATATCTCCAATACGTTGATAGCTCGCCCAATAGGCAAGAAAAAAATATAATGAAAAATGGCAAGCTAAAAAATTAGCAATCCCATATATCACCGGCTCCGTTGCAAGGGACAACTTGCAAAACTTACCCGCGCGTGAATAGGGAAAGCAAAAATCAATAAAGCAATTTCTTGCATTGGTGTCGCATCCAGCTCGATCAAGAGAAATGCCCCGATAAATAGGCAGCCACGCTTAAAGATGCTTCATGCCCTGTCTATCAACTGTCATAGCAATAAAGTCAACTTAAATATTAATGTGGAGGAAAAAAAATCAGTTTTGCTAGGCTCAGGATCTGATTATTTAGTCCATTCTGCACCAATAGATTTACACTATGAACAGGAGAAAAAGTGTAGGAACTACTGGTAATTTCAAGCTTTTTTGACGTATTCATCGTGTAAATCTATGGTGCCCATTAAGTTAAAAGTGGGTTTGACTTAAAAGCATTATCTGTCAAAAATAAAGTTTCAACAATAACTTAATATAGAAGATTTTAATCTAACTTTGATAAAGCTGTCATTTTATATTGATAATGAGTTGATTGTGCATAAAAAGCAAAATAATTCCCTATTTGAGAAGATACAAAATAAAATCAAAAACCATACTGAAGGGGGATTATTTGGTGCGGCTTTACGTGCCCTATTTGCCCGCGCAGGCGCTGCTGGCATTGCCCTGATCTTGCAGGTTCAATTAGCACGACTATTAGGGGCTACAGAATATGGCTTATTTTCTTTTGCTTGGGTATTAATTTTAGCTTTTGGTTTTCCATCAACCCTCGGCTTTGGCTATTCTGTAACCAGATTTATGTCTGAAGGTTTTGCAACAGGCAAACATGCGCTTATCCGAGGTGTTAAATTAAGATCGCAACAGGTTTCGCTGATTGCAGGCACTATTTTCGCCTTGCTCATTTGGCTTTGCATTAGTATTTGGCCATCCCTCATTGATGCGCCTGCAATGCCTGCCGTCTTAATCAGTCTTATCATTCTTCCTTTTTTTGCCTTATCAGAAGTTCAAATGGGCATTGCCCAATCTCGCTCTTGGACATTAGTGGCTCTAGTCCCGCCTTACATCATTCGGCAAATATTCATTTTAATTTTTGTTTTGGTTGCCGTATTTTTGATGGATATGAACCCAACCTCCCAAATGGCAATGATCGCAACATTAATTGCAACCATTATCTGCGTCATTGGCCATCATTTTCTACTAGCCTATAAGCTCAGCCCTATTCTAACAAAAGGAAGTAACGAATACGAGGACAGAAAATGGTTTAAAACCTCTCTGCCTTTATTTTTATCAGATAGCGCCCATCATGCTTTAACCCATGCAGATATTCTCATTCTTGGCTTTTTCCTCACCACAGGGGCGGTAACAGCTGCTGATGTTGGTATTTATTTCGCGGTAACGCGACTTATTGGCTTGCTATCTTTCTTTGACAGGGCGGTAAGCAATGCAGCAGGCCAGCGATATGCGGGACTAATCGCTGAAGGCAAGCAAAATGAGCTTCGCCCTTTTTACAATCAAACAAGGCTATGGGTTTTAATTCCCACCGTGATAACAGCATTTTTTCTCATTTTGCTTGATGATTTTTTACTTGGGATATTTGGTTCAGAGTTTCAAAAGGGCGGAGAAGTCTTATTCATTCTCCTTTTAGCCCCATTATCTGTTGCCCTTGTTGGCCCTGCAGAAGCATTATTCAGC
Source organism: Hyphomicrobiales bacterium (assembly GCA_011524605.1). Taxonomy (GTDB): domain Bacteria; phylum Pseudomonadota; class Alphaproteobacteria; order Rhizobiales; family WTKA01; genus WTKA01. Next base: position 14,477 of record WTKA01000157.1, read on the forward strand.
CTCACAGGGGGCGAAAAACAAAGCTTTATTTCTTTCTTAATCGCGCTTGTCACAAATATTATCTTAAATATTATTCTTATTCCTATGATGGGCATTTTGGGGGCTGCCATAGCAACAGCAGCCTCACAAATTTTGCGTAGTGCTTTTTTATATTATTATATACTGAAGCGCTATTAATTATAGTCCCAGCGCTTCAAATTGTTCTTGTGTCATCACAGTCGATGTTTGAACATCATAAACAGCATCATCGAAGGATATATATTCTATGCCTTTGAGATAGTCCCTTGTACTATCTTCCAAATTTTTCACATGCATCCAATCATAATCTAATATTACATAATCGGTGAAATTGCCATAAATGACAGCAACATCTATGCCATTGCCGCCGATGAGCTTGTCTTGCCCCTCACCGCCATGCAGATAATCATTACCATCGCCGCCATATAAGACATCATTGCCCGCATCACCATATAAATAATCATTGCCGACCTCGCCAAATAAGCGATCATTATCATCGCCACCTTTAAGCACGTCATCACCAACATGCCCTTTGAGCAAATCAACACCAGCGCCGCCTTCAATGCTGTCATTACCATTACCACCAAAAAGCTTATCATTACCCATGCCGCCATCTAGCTGATCATCGCCATTGCCCCCATAAAGCACGTCTTTACCGGCATCGCCATGGAGTATGTCATTACCTTCTTGGCCAAATAAACGATCATCGCCTTCGCCACCACTTAAACTATCATTGCCATCATAGCCCTTTAGGCGATCATTACCAGAGCCACCCCCTATGATATCATCACCAAGGCCTCCAAAGAGCTTATCCTCGCCTGCATCGCCCTCAAGGATATCATTACCGTTACCGCCATAGACAATATCATTACCATCACCAGCATAAATCTTGTCATGACCATCATTGCCATAGCTTCTATCATTACCACTACCTGCATAAATGATATCATCACCTAGGCCTGCAGATATAGCATCATTGCCCGCATCGCCATAAAGATAATCATTGCCGACTTCACCATAGATTCTATCGTTACCATCGCCGCCATAAAGAATGTCGTCGCCCGTATGACCTCTTAAGACATCATCACCTGCATCCCCTTGGATTTGGTCATTACCAGCACCGCCATAAAGCTTATCATTGCCTTCACCGCCTGAAATTATATCATTCCCACCATTACCAAAAAGCTTGTCTTTGCCATCACCACCATAGAGCGTATCATGACCATCCTTGCCATAAGCAACATCATCACCAGCATCTCCATGGATTTTATCATTGCCTAAGCCGCCAACCATGCGGTCATTACCATCACCGCCTGTTATATAATCATCGCCTATGCCTGCATAAAGCCTATCATTACCCAAGCCGCCATCTAGCCTATCATTGCCATGACCGCCATGAAGAATATCGTTGCCTTCCTCACCAAAAAGCTGATCATCACCCTTATTGCCTTTAAGAACATTATTTGCTTGGTTGCCAATAATCTGATCATCAGCAATGCCGCCGACGGCATTTTCAATTAAACTCTGCTCATTGCCTTCAAATAAAAGGGCGTTATAAACATGTGCTGATGCGTAATTACCATGACCTAAATGAGCCTGTTGGTTATAACCATCTGCATCTAAATCCGTTCCTTCACCCGCGCCTAGATTGATAATTAAATCTGTTTGATAATTACCAAAGTGATAGGTATCAGTGCCGCCCCCATCCCAAACTGTGCGGAAAATTCTATTGTCTCCAGGCGTGCCCTGCCCTTCGCCATTAATATACATTTCCCCTGTGTTGGCATCAAATTTATACACAGTATTATCTGCATTAACGTCGTAATTTGCTCCATACATGGTTTGTAATGCAGCAATATCATATTGCATCAAACTCTGAGCATAACCATATTTTTCATTCGTATAGCCACCTACCGTTTGCCCTACATAAGAGCGATAGGTCATTACTGAATATTCCATAGAATCCACTTGGCTATCTAAAGCGCCACTGCCACTGGTTTCATGGCCATGCTTTAGCCCAAGAGAATGACCTAGCTCATGAATAAATGTTGTAAACGCATAGCTGCCAATGAGGGGGTTTTCATAAATATTTTCGCTTGTCCAAGTTGGCGAACCGTTATGTACCCATACATCGCCGCCTGCAGCATGAGAAGATGGATAATAAGCCCAAGCTGTGTTTGGATCATCTGACAGCGCTAAACGAATATCTGCAAGCGCATCCCCATTATTTTCAGCCCCCGTTAAATCTGTAAAACTTAATTCTGTAACACTTTCCACCATTTCGAAAATAAAACGAGCAGCTTGTTGTTGCGCTTGATTAAATTGTGCAAAATCATTGAGAGGCTCATTTGAAGATGTATATTGAAAGCCATTTATAAAACTATACAGGTCATAGTCATTTGCATTATCTGTGAATGAAAAGCTTAATTCAGTATCTGCCCATTGCTTACCGCTTAAAAGAGCTGCAACATTATCTTCAGAGGTAACAAGATTAGGTTGGATATAAGTAACATTATTGGACTGCTGATCTAAATTTTCATTCTCTTGTTCATTTCCCGAACAAGTTGAACAAGCGCAATCATAACCAATTGACGACATGTGATCTGCCATAAAACCCTCCAACAACATACTGAATTCAGTAACTTTTAAAGTATAAATCTAGCAAATGGTAAATTTAAAACAACCATAAGTGTGATACAGAATATCAAACAACCAATTTAATTTTTTTAAAGAAAAAGTTAAAATTCTAACTATGGGAATATTTTATTTATATGCACGTTTATGATAACAATGAATAATCAAAACGATCTTTAATTTTCTGCATTAAAAAATCGCGTGCATGCCTATAAGCATCAAGCCTTTGCTGCCTATTGCCTGTTGACATTAAACTGGGGTCTGGCGTTTGCCAATATTCAACAACAGCAGCACTTGTGCGTGTTTCTTCTAATAATTTATGATGGGCACGAGGGGAATGGGTGATCACTAGATCAAAACCGCGTTCTTCAAATTCATCAAAAGCAGTTGGTTCATGGTGGCTTAAATCAACACCAATCTCTGCCATGACTTCAATTAGAAATCCATCAGGATCACCTGCATCAACGCCAGCGGATCGAACATAAAAGGTAGATCCAAAAAGCTTATACACTAAAGCAGCCGCCATGGGAGAGCGAATAGCATTATAAGAGCAAACAAATAAAATGCTATCGGGCCTTTTAAGGACATCACTGCCGCTCATACATCCCCCTTCCAATGCAATGCACAGATGAGCGTGAATAATCGTCTCGCCGTATCAAAATCAAAGCTAATCTTTCCTTCTAACCTTTGTTGTAAAATAGAAGAACCTTCATTATGCAGGCCCCGTCGCCCCATATCAATGGCCTCAATTTTTTGAGGAGATGCGCTTTTAATAGCCTCTGTATAGCTTTCACAAATGAGAAAATAGTCTTTGATAATGCGTCGAAAGGGAGAAAGAGAAAGGAAATGGGTTACAACATGCTCATCATGTTCTAATGAAATATGAAGAGCAAGCTTTTTATCGACCATAGCAATATTCAGCTTAAAGGGGCCTTCATGACCTGCTGTTTCAGGTATAAATTCATTGTTTTCTAAAATATCTGCAATCGCAATTTCTCTTTCATACTGAACATCAACTGAGCCAGGGCGAATGCTTTCAGGGTCAATTTCAATAGCTACTAATCGAGCGGAGACCATATATTGCTCCTTTTATTGCCATATGGCTATAATTAACTATTGCTGCGAATGGCTATGGATCGACCATGCGCTGCCAAATTTTCTGCTTCAGATAAAATGATAGCTTGAGAACCAATTTGCTGCAACTGCTCAATACCACATTTTAAGAGTGTTGTCCGCTTTAAAAAGTCAAAAACAGATAAACCAGAAGCAAAACGGGCAGAACGTGCGGTTGGCAACACATGATTAGGCCCGCCAATATAGTCTCCAATTGCTTCAGGCGTGTAATGCCCCATGAAAATAGCGCCCGCATGCTTAATTTTTGGCAAGAGACTATCGGGATCATTGACCATCAATTCTAAATGCTCAGGGGCAAAGCGATCTGATATCGCACATGCTTCATCTATGGATTGCGCTAAAATGATAAGGCCATTATCATCCCATGACTGGCGCGCAATTTCAGCTTTTGGTAATGTTTTAAGCTGAGAGCGTACCGCTTGATCAATCTCATCTTTTATTCTTTCATCTGTTGTTATTAAAATTGATTGCGCTGAAGGATCATGTTCAGCTTGTGCTAATAAATCCGCTGCAATCCAATTTATATTTGCACTCTCGTCTGCAATGATCAGCACTTCGCTAGGTCCTGCAATCATGTCAATGCCGACAGTGCCATACACTGCCTTCTTTGCTGCTGCAACATATGCATTGCCAGGCCCTACAATTTTATCAACGCTTCTGATTTGCTCAGTGCCATAAGCTAAAGCTGCAATTGCTTGCGCCCCACCTATAGGATAGATCTCAGTAATATTAAGCAGTTTTGCAGCTGCCATAACAAGAGGGTTAATCTCGCCTTCAGGCGTTGGTACCATCATAACAAGACGCTCTACACCGGCAACATGGGCAGGAATGGCATTCATGAGTAAAGAACTAGGGTAGCTTGCAAGGCCTCCAGGCACATAAAGGCCTGCTGACTGCATCGGTGTCCATCTTAGACCAAGCTCAACCCCAATCTCGTCTTCATAGCCGATATCTTGAGGCATTTGTTTTTCATGGAAATCTTTGATCCGTTTTGCTGCCAATTCAAGTGCCTCTAACTGTTCTTTAGAAACTTTAGCAGCCTCTTCATCAATAACAGATTGATCTAAAGCTAAAGAAGCGGGGTCTAATTGCAAGCGATCAAATTGTTCGGTTAGCGCGCATAAAGCATCATCGCCTTGTTGCTGAACTTTACTGATAATCTCATGGACAACATTATTAACATCGACACTCATTTCTCTTTTTGAATTGAGGGCTGTTAAAATACACTCTTCAAAATCAGTCTGGTTTGTATTTAAAAATGTTGTCATGGCGCTATTCTTAATTTTTGTAGTTTTTATCTAAATTTAAAACTGATGCTTCGGCATTGTTTTGGCTTCCCAAGCTGCCCCTAAGTCAGACATGGCAACCTCGACATCCTCAACGACAAGCCTAATTTGAGCATTATCCGCGAATAATAAATATATATAGTGATTGCCCTGTTTGTCATGATCATATTTCATCGTGAGCAAGGAAAAAACCTTATCCGCTTTTGTTGCATTCATATTTTTCTTAGAAATGGACTGTACTAAGTTAAAATGGATGCCCGTTTGGCGTCTTTGCGGGCGCGCTCTAAAAAAGAGAAAGCGACGTCGAGGCACTTCACGGGCTATTCTGTTCATAACACAAATAAAGCGCTTATGCTTATGATCATATGTCATATCCTCAAGTCGCACTGTCGCATCTTGCAATAAAGAGGATAGGATTTGCAATTCATGCGCATCCATCGCTATAAGCTTCAACTTATCAATAGGCTGGTTCAAACAAATATCCTATTCTGATACACGCTCTATCTGCACACCAACGCCTCGGAATTTTTCTTCTAGATTTTCAAATCCACGATCAAGATGATAAATTCTGCTAATCTCCGTTTCGCCTTCTGCGACAAGGGCAGCAATAGCTAAAGAAACAGAGGCTCGAAGGTCTGTTGCCATCACTTGAGCACCATGCAGAGAATCAACGCCTGTCACAATTGCAGTATCGCCCTCAAGCTGGATTTTTGCCCCTAAACGCGCTAGCTCCTGAACATGCATAAATCTATTTTCAAAAATTGTTTCTTGAATACGAGAAACCCCTTTTGCTTTGACCATTAACGCCATGAATTGCGCTTGCAAATCTGTAGGGAAGCCCGGATAAGGCATCGTGATCACATCAATAGCTTGAATATCAGAGTTTGTTTTGACAACACGAATCCCCTCGTCTTGCACTTCAATCTGTGCGCCAGTTTGACAAATGACCTCAATGGCATTCTCTAATGTATCCGCTCTTGCACCTTTTAAGAATACATCGCCGCCAGCCATAGCAACAGACATTATAAATGTTCCAGTTTCAATCCGATCTGCAACAACATTATGCTGCGCACCGCCTAAACAATCAACGCCTTCTATCGTTAAGTTTGGCGTGCCAATACCCTCTATTTTAGCACCCATTTTCACTAAACATTCAGCGACATCTGTGACTTCTGGCTCACAAGCTGCCCCTTTAATTACGGTCTGGCCTTTTGCCAAAGTTGCCGCCATTAGAGCCTGGTGAGTAGCGCCTACTGAAACCATAGGAAAATCAATGATGCCACCCGTTAACCCACCCTGTGGCGCTTTTGCAATAACATAGCCATTTTCAAGCTCAATCTGAGCGCCTAGTGCTTTTAAAGCAGAAAGGTGTAGATCAACAGGGCGCGTACCGATGGCACAACCACCGGGCAAAGAAACTTTCGCCTCTCCCATTCTCGCCAATAAAGGCGCTAAAACCCAAAAGCTTGCGCGCATACGGGAAACCATTTCATAAGGCGCTGTTGTGTCAACAATGTCTTTTGCATCATAGGCGACGGTTTCACCAAACAGAGAATCACTTGATTTTCTCTTGCCTTGAACACTAAAATTGACGCCATGATTACCTAAAATACGGTTTAGCGTATTGACATCAGCAAGCCTTGGCATATTACCTAGCGTTAAAGGCTTATCTGTTAATAATGAGGTTATCATTAAAGGAAGAGCAGCATTTTTCGCACCAGAAATGACCATTTCCCCATTCATAGGGTTGCCACCGGTAATTTTAATTCTATCCATTTAAATGTCCAATTTAATATTCAAGCTGATCTGATGTTTGTTATTTTTTCTTTTCAACAACAATCAAATTAATGTGTCTTTTTTATTTCTTTTCTGCTGTTTACGCCGAGAAAGATTTTCTTTCAATGCTTCAGCAAGCTTTTTTTGCTTATCGCCCTTACTATTCACGCCTTTTAAAGCCTTATTTGCTTCTACTTCACGTTTTCCTTGGATAAAATCAGGTTTTTCCGCACTCATTTTTCACCCATTCTCTTAATATTTTAAATCTATAAAAAAGTTTTTGACACTTCTTTGATAAAAAAGTCTAGCTATTTGTTATAAATTTGTGTATGCACTCATTTCTTACAGGATTTTCGCAATTTTTTATATCTAACAAATCTGTTAAATATAGTGAAATTGCCATTTAATATGGAGCTTATCCCATGGCAGTGCCAAAGAGTAAAGTGACGAGAATGAAACGCGGTTTTCGTCGTTCTGCAGATGCTTTAAAAGCTGCAACTTACATCGAAGATAAAGATAGCGGTGAACTACGTCGTCCTCATCACATAGACCTGAAATCAGGCATGTATCGTGGTCGTCAAGTTATCGAACCACAAGACGATTAATTTTTAATCACAGAATAAATGCAGTTACCGTGTTTTGAGCTTTCAAAACGCGGTTTTCTTGTGTAATCATACAGTCCAAACTAATTTTACTCTAAAGCGTGCACATGAAACGTCCCTTAATTATAAATTCAGAGGTTTTTCAAGATAAAAGAAGCGCTGAGCAACGTAGGAAAAGTAAGGTTATAACAATGGCATTCCCTCTTCTTGTGATTCCCTTTATTTTATATAATATTCTTGAAATTACAGGCATAATAGATAGTTGGCGCCGTCTTATTTTTGACTTTGACATGATGTCTGGCGCTAATTTTTCATTGAATGTAACAGAAGCTTTCACCCTATTTTGCATCATTTTGCTGTTCGTAGAAATGATCAAGGCAACACGGACATCTAACCAATCCATTATGGATCATTTGCTTTCAACAATTGTCTTCATTATATGCTTAGTCGAATTTTTATTACTTGATTTTGCAGCAACACCGGCTTTCTTCCTACTCACTTGCATATCACTTATTGATGTTGTTGCGGGCTATACAATCACAATAAAGACTGCAAGCCGAGATGTGAATGTCGGTCATTAAATAGCATATATTAACAATAACTTATAATGGCTGATCACATATCTGTGATTAATTTTTATTAGACTAACTATCTTAAATTGCGCATTCTACCAAGACTTATGTCTTTGGAGAATGAGATGCTTTCGCGTAGAAAATTTATCGTAACAAGTCTTTTGAGTATCACCGCTATTACAACACCAGCTTTGGCGCATCATACGAAACAATTTCAAACAAGTTTTAAACTCGATCCTAAATATAAGCCAAAAACTGTTTTTTATTCACGTGATTATGAAAAAGGCACGATTGTTGTCGACCCCCAAAATCACTATCTTTACCTCATCATTCGCAAGGGCCGAGCGCGCAGATATGGCGTTGGCGTAGGCAAAGCTGGCCTTGCGTTCAAAGGCACTGCTATCATTGAACGTAAGGCGGAATGGCCTTCTTGGACGCCAACAAAAAATATGATCCGCAGAGAGCCAGAAAAATATGCCAAATATGCCAATGGCGTTCCTGGTGGCATAAATAATCCATTAGGTTCACGCGCACTTTATTTATATAAAAATGGTAGAGATACCTATTACCGCATTCATGGTACAACACAACCATCCTCTATTGGACGTTCTGTCTCTAATGGTTGTATTCGCATGATTAATGAGCATGTTGAGGATCTCTATGATCGCGTACCTCTAGATACTAAAGTTGTGGTTATTTAATAATATTGGATTGAGACAATGAAAAAACAAAAACAACGAAAAAAACCAGCAAAAAAAAATATCAATTCTAATAGCCCGCAAAAAAAGAAAATGAGTAAGAGAGAGCTGTACTCTACCATCCGCTCTTGGGTCATCATGATCGCTCTTGCCTTAGGTGCAGGTTATTTTATTATCAGTGAAGTCAATGCTTCAATTAAAGAACATGACTTAAGCAGAATTGAAAATAATATTGCGACTGTTGTTCAAATTCATGACCCGCAATGCCCTTCATGTTTAGCCCTACAAAAACAAGCTAAATCTGCTTTAAGTGAAATTGATTCTGATAGCGTTGATTATGTTATTGCCAATATTCGGACCAAAAAGGGTAGAGATTTTGCAAATAGCTATCGTGTACCTCATGTCACCTTATTATTATTTGATAATAAAGGAAGGTTGAAGCGCACCCTATCTGGCCAAAGGCAAGCAGAGGAAATCAAAAGAGAGATAGAAAGCGTCATCAAATAAGAGGGTTTGCATTTCATTTCTTTATCTAGGATCAGGGCTTATATTTTTTTATGAGCAGGTTCTTTTAATGAAAAAGAAGATGGGCTAAATTTGAGCGCGAACCGTTTTGTTCACATAGACCATAGAGCAAGCAAAATAATCAAAAAATTATTTTGCTGTGCGATCACCATTGCCTTTACCCAGAAAAGTCATGGCTAAAATTTTTATATCTAATCGAACCGAACGGTTTGCAATATAGTCAGCATCCATAATAGCCAGCTTTGTTGGATTACTCATATCTACGCCATTAGCTTGAGACCATCCTGTAATACCAGGCAGAACATCATTCACACCACGCTTATTGCGTTCTTCAATGAGTTCTTCTTGAACAGGCAAACAAGGCCGAGGACCAATCAAAATCATCTCTCCTGCAATAATATTGATAATTTGAGGAAATTCATCAATTTTATATTTTCTAAGAAAAGCGCCAATTGGGGTGATTGCTGACTGGCTTATTTCATGGCTAGCTGCTTGGCGTGTATTATTATTCATCGTACGAAATTTAATACACTTAAAAACTTTACCGTTTTTACCAATTCTATCTTGTTTCAAAAGGCCAGGTCCTTGAGAAGTTAGGCGAATTAATAGCCATATAATGAGAAGAAAAAAACCAAAGCTAAATATCACCGCAACAACAAAAGCGAAATTTACAGCAATCTGAAAAAGTTGATAAGTAATATTCTTCATTTTATGACTGCATAAACTCGGTTAAGTTCGCAATGACAAAGTCCATATCTTCTTTTGTCCCAATTGTAATCCGCAAACAAGAGGGCAGACCATAAGCAGCAACCCGACGAATAATAACCCCATTTTCTCTTAAATATTCATCTGCCGCTATTGCTTTGTCATCTTCACCAAAGTCAACAAGAATAAAATTACCAACTGTTGGGTAAGCTTTAAGACTAATCTTTTCTAACTGCTCGGTTACATAAGGAATCAACTTATTATTTTCTTCTACAACCTTATTAAGCCATTCTTTGTCTTTTAAGGACGCGGTAGCGGCGGCAAGAGCGATGCCGCTAACATTAAAAGGCCCTCTAATACGATTTAAAATATCTAGGATTTCAGGGCTTGCATAGCCCCACCCTACCCTAAGACCACCTAATCCAAATGCTTTAGAAAAAGTGCCTGTAACCATAACATTGCCTGAAGCAACTAATTCACAGCCATCGCTATAATCAACTTTATCTACATATTCCCGATAAGCGCCATCAATGACTAAAAGAATATGTTTGGGTAACTGTGCATGGAGTTCAGCTAGCTCGGCCTTGGTCAAATAAGATCCTGTTGGATTATTAGGATTAGCAATGAAAACCACTTTTGTGTTTTCAGTCACAGCAGCAATGATAGTATCAATATCTGCTTTTAATCCCTTTTCAGCAACACTAACAGGCGTCCCACCATTTACAAGTGTAGAAATACGATACATTAAAAAGCCATGTTCGGTATAAATGACTTCATCCCCTGGTGAGACATAGGCTGCACAAATGAAGGATAATATTTCATCTGAACCTGCACCGCATATAATTTGCTCTTGCTCAATGCCATAGCTTAGAGCCAACTCTTGCCTTAACTCATGAGCGCCCCCATCTGGATAACGGTGGCTTGTTGAGGCAATTTCTTGCATTAATGCAACAGCTTTTGGAGAAGGGCCGTAAGGACATTCATTAGAGGCCAGACGATATATTTTATCGACATTTGATAGCTTAGAATCGCCCCCTTTATAGGGCGTGATTTCTAATATTGCTTTATTTGCTGGTGTCATAACCATTGTTCTAACCCTTAAATAAATGACTTTCTTATGATCTATCCTTAAACACCGATAAGATGCAATGACTTTCCATAATTTTTAAGCCAATATTCTGCCCTTTGATAGTCAGGTTCTATTTGAGCGACAACATCCCAATATTGTTTTGAATGATTCATTTCACGTCGGTGAGCAACTTCATGGGCTGCTAAATAGTGTAAAACAAAGGGAGGCGCCATAATTAACCGCCATGAGAAGCTTAACTTTCCATTTGAAGAACAGCTCCCCCATCGCGTACTTGTGTCTCTCACCGTAATTGCCGTAATCTTTACACCTGCTCTTAAAGCATATTTTTGTACAGCTTGGCACAGATCCCGCTTTGCCTCTTCTTTAAGCCAATCTTTTAAGCGCCTTGCAACATGCTGTTCGCCACCGGGTACTAAAATCTGAGGATAGATAGAATTATTATTCTCACCTGCTTGGTATATTTCAACCTTGCCCCTTAATTTATCTAAAGAGCATATCTGATGCTCAATTCCTCTGAAAGGAAAGATAACACCATCTTCAAAGGCTTGTGCTTTTTCTAAACCATTATAAGCTGATAAAAGCCATTGCTGCTTGCTTTGAGCAAAAGAGATGCCTTTTGATAAGGGTATATTATAAGGCAAAGTAAGAGCAATATCCCCTTTCAAAGGTCTTGCTCTCATAGACATGCGTTTCGCACGAGAAGAGCGCAATAATGTTAAATTTATCACGCCCTCATAGGTTTCAATCTGGATCTGATCTGGTTCTAAAACCTTTGTTATGCTCATTTCTTAAAAAGATTTTTTGCCTGAGATACCCAATCTTCTCGTTCAATGCGCCCTTTGAATGATAATAAATCATCATACTTAAAGATATCATTCTTTGTCCAATTGGCAATTTGTGCAAAATTAGTAATGCCAGCTGCATTTAGACTTTCTTCAAGTTTTGGCCCAATGCCTGCAATCTGCTTTAAATCATCTTTTGCGCTATTTCCAGATTCCACATTTTTTTTAGCTTTAGCTGCTGAAGCATTGCTAGATTTTTCTGAACCCGGCGTTGGGTGAGCGGCAATAAATGATTGAATAACAGGTGCAATTTCATTGCGATAACGGCTACCAGAAAAAACACCATAATGCCCAACTTTAGGCTGCTCATAATGCTCTTTTTTATCTGATGCTAAATTTGTTGAAACTTCCAAAGCAGCTCTAGTCTGCCCTTTGCCTGAGATATCATCTTTCTCGCCTTCAACAGTCAAAATTGAGATATTTTTAATGGCACTACAGTCCACCTGAACACCACGGTGAACCAACTCACCTTTTGGCAATGAATGCTTGCAAAAGACTTCATCAACAGTTTGAAGATAAAATTCTGCGGTTAAATCCATAACAGCTAAATATTCATCATAGAAATCACGATGCTTTTCTGCAGATTCGCCATCACCTTCAACCAAATGATCAAACAGATTATGATGCGCTTCAATATGACGATCTAAATTCATTGACATGAAGCCAGTGAGCTGTAAAAAACCAGGATAGACTTGGCGCGTCATACCCGGATGAGGGAATGGTACTTTTACAATCACATTTTCTTTGAACCAAGCAATGCCTTTTGATTCAGCTAAAGTATTTACTGCTGTTGGACTGCATCTTGTATCAATAGGGCCACCCATTAAAGTCATCGTAGAGGGAACAGCTTCATCCCCCATCATTTCCATATAAGTTGTTGCAGCTAAAACAGGGACAGCTGGCTGACAAACAGCCATAACATGGACGCCTCGTCCTAGATGGTGGAAAATATCAATCAAATAATCAATATAATCATTTAAATCAAAATCACCCGCAGATAGAGGCACTTCACGCGCATCTGTCCAGTCTGTTATATAAACATCATAATGGGGCAACATCGGCAGAACAGTATCACGCAGCAACGTGGCATAATGGCCCGACATAGGAGCAACAATTAATAGTTTAGGATCTGCTTTGCGCTGTGGAGATACATTTCTTTGAAAATGGATAAGGCTACAAAAAGGTTTTTGCCAAACAACTTGTTCAGTAATGTCAATCTCTTCGCCATCAATGATCGTTGAAGTATGACCAAATTCAGGCTTGCCATAGCGACGTGTCATACGCTCAAAAACTTCTGACCAAGCAGAAATGCCACGCCCAATCGGCGTTGCAGCAAGAGGATTGAGCGGACTTTTAAAATAATTCCCAGTATTTCTTGCAAGAAAGCGAGCTGGCATTGCTGTTGCATGTGCCATTTCATATAGATAATAAAGTGGAATTGCTGACCCTTGGGTTGGCGCCTTAAACATATTTTGCCATTCCATAATGTAAACTCCTTTGTTGCACCGCAACAAACTATACTATAAAATAGATTAATGCTAGGATAATTCGAGAACAACTATCTAAATTATGCTAAAAATAATTAAAATTATTATAATTATTTGTGAACAGCCCCTTAAAAACAATTAATAATTGTAAATTTTTTAAAATTTCAACCTTGAAAATAGCCAATGATTACAAAGCATAAAAATACAACACCCGCTCTATCTAATACTGCACGGGGCATTAAACTTGATACACTTGTCCGCTTAAGATGGCTTGCCATACTTGGACAATGTATCACAATCGTCATTGTATATTTTGTGCTGGAATTTGATCTTCCCTTTATTGAATGCATGCTTATCATGAGCATAGGTCTTATTCTTAATATTATCTTACAATTAAAATATAGCAGCGCTAAGTGGGTATCCCATTGGTTTTCCACCCTATCCCTTTCCATGGATATTTCGCAGCTCGCAGCAATTATCTATTTCACAGGAGGGCTAACCAATCCATTTGCGATTATGCTACTTGCCCCTGTGCTTTTTTCAGCTGGATCCCTACCAAAACGAAATACTTTTTTTCTGGGCATCATCATCCTTGCAATTGTTATCCTCTTAAGCAATTGGCACCGCCCTCTGCCATGGATTTCTAATATCGACTTGCTCCTGCCTCCCCTCTATTTAATTGGTGTTGCGGCAAGTGTGACATGTTTCATGCTCTTTGCAGGTCTATTTATATATAGATTAGCAAATGAAACCGGCCAAATGGCAAAAGCGCTCGCAGCAACCGAAATTGTTTTACAACGCGAACAACATCTATCAGCCTTAGATGGGCTAGCAGCGGCGGCGGCGCATGAATTAGGCACACCACTCGCCACCATAGCCGTTGTTGCAGGGGAGCTTGGTAAAGAAAGCAACTTAGAAGCCCATATGAAAGATGATTTAAAGCTTATTCAGGAACAAACGGCACGATGCCGTGATATATTAAAACGACTATCAGATCCTGAAATAAGTGGTGTTGAACATTTGCAAAATTTGACTATTGAGCAATTTATTGAAGAAATTATTGAAGGCCATAGCATTGACGATAAAGAGATTAAGGTCTTTATTCCCAGCAACAAGCCCAATCGACCTAATTTCACACGTAATTCTGGGGTCATGTATGGGCTTTATAACTTGATTGAAAATGCCATTGATTTTGCGCATAGCGAAGTACAAATATCAGCAAATTGGGATGATAACTCTATCTATTTAGACATCATGGATGATGGCCCTGGATTTGAATATGGTATTTTAGATAGATTGGGAGAGCCTTATGTTTCATCAAGACGGGGGCATTTAAGTGAAATTCAAATTGAAAGAGGGGGCATGGGGCTTGGTTTCTTTATCGCTCGCTCAATGCTCGCCCGCGACAATGCAATCTTAAAAGCGCAAAACAAACCCATCCCTGAAAAAGGCGCTCATATTTCTATTGTATGGGATAGAAATATGCATAGTATGTAAACATTAACAATTTTACTTAAAGTTAAGAATATTATTATTATAGTTAATGATAAATAATTTTATGAATTTACAAACATAAAAATATTCACATAAATTAAGTCACAAATATCATGCGTATAAAAAAATCCATTTTATGGAAATTGATTTTCCCCATTCCCCTTTTATTGGCTAGTTGCTTTATTATTATCTCAATAATAATTCCAATTTTTTTAGAAAAAAATATTGAGGCAGATACATCTGTTGCTGCCCATCGGCTAACTGATAACATAAAATCGATAAGAAGCTATTATTCCAGTAATGTCGTAGCAAAAGTAAAAGCTCAAAAGAGTATGAAAACATCAATCAATCATAAAGATGTTGCGGACGCTATTCCTGTACCTGTTACTTTTGTTCATGATGTTAGTGACATATTAAAAGATAATAATATTAATATTCAACTTTATAGCCCTCATCCCTTTAAAGGTAGAAAACACGAATTAACCGATTATCAAAAGCAGGCTTGGGATTTCTTACAGGCAAATCCAGACAAGCCCTTCACAAAAAAAGAAACAATCGATGGTAGAGAATATTTATGGTATTCAACTGCTGACCTTATGACCAATGAGTCATGCGTTAACTGTCATAATAGCCACCCTAGTTCGAGTAAAACTGACTGGAAAATAAATGACGTTAGAGGCGTTTTTCAAGTCCGTATCGATGTACAAGATCAAATTATTCGAGCTCAAGAAACGGGAAAAGAAATATTATCAGTTATATTCGTTGTAATCTGCTTACTTATGATAACATCATATATGATTGCAAACCCAATTGTTAAAAAATTAAAAATACTGACTAAGCAAATGAATAGTCTAAGTGTTAAACATGATCAAAAAAACATCACATCTAATGCTAGAGATGAAATGGAAGAGATGCATAACTCACTCCATATTTTTAGAAATAATCAAGCCGAGATAGAGCAATTACGCGCTAAAGAAGATGAATATCTGCATAATCAACAAAAAACATTGAAAGAAAATATTCAAAAACTACTCTCTAATATCACTAAGAATGTTGAAGAGAAGGTTGTTAGCATAGTTGACAAGCAAAATAACCTACACCAGGATATTGATAATTTATTTGTATCGACAAATAGCGTAGAACAAGAGACATCGGAAATTAAGAATAGTGTCTTAAGTGTTCAGCAAGACATAACTGATGCTGCGCAATCATCGCAGATAATTTCGAAAGCTTTTTCAGAAGTTATTACTGATGTTACCAATTCTGCAGCTATAGCTTCAAATGCTGTTAATGATGCAACAAACACACATGAAACAATAGCAACCTTGAGTGCGACAGCAGATAAAATCAGTGATATTACCCAGCTAATCAGTGATATCGCGGGTCAAACAAATTTATTAGCTTTGAATGCTACAATTGAAGCTGCAAGGGCTGGAGAAGCCGGGAAAGGCTTTTCAGTTGTTGCGTCAGAAGTTAAGAATCTAGCAAACCAGACTAATGTTGCTGCTGAAAGCATCTCAAAACAAATTGAATCCATACAGCTAGCAACCGATAAGTCTGTGCAAGATATCAGCAATATTTGCAGCACAATTGAAGAGCTTGATAAAACAGCAAAGTTTATTGAAAACTCCGTTTTAAGTCAGCTCACTGCTTTGAGTAATGTGACAAGTAAAATTGACCAAGCTACCAAAAGCAATGACGAAATGTCTCAAAAAATCAATAGTGCATCTAACGCAGCGGCACAAAGCAAAAAGCTTGCTAATCATATGAAAAAATCTGCAGACGGTATTTTTGGTGAAATGTCTACCTTAAAAGATGACATTAATGAAACAATTCGTCATTCAGGTAATATGTAAAAATGTTCTAATCAAATGCTAAATAAGTTCTTGTTCTCTATCTATGCTTTCTATAGATCTTTGCCAATAACAAATTCACATAAAATAGATCAAAATCCCAGGCTCAGGACCTATTAATTTTGTTCAATTCTGTTTGAATTAAAACTATTAGGTGGATGAAAATAAAGTAAAATCATCGTTTTGCTATTGTTAAAACTTTATTTTTGACAGATGATGCTTTTAACTCAAACCCAAAGGGCACTATATATTTACACCATGAATGCGTCAAAAAAGCTTAAAATTACCTGTAATTCCGTCGCTTTCTTTCCTGTTCATAGCGTAAATCTATTGGTGCAGAATGGACTAAATTAATAGGTCCTGAGCCTAGCTAAACAGAACAGCTGATAGTTTTTTTCTACCGGAAACAGCGGCAGGATCTTTAAAACCCCAAGCATTGAAAAATTCTAACAATTTTGCTCGCGCGCCATCATCTTGCCATTCACGATCTGTTTTTATGATATGAATAAGATGATCGACCGCCGCGTCTTTATCGCCTTTCGCCGCCAAACCTTCAGCTAAAGCAAAACGGGCTTCATGATCTGCAGCATTGTCTTCTATCTTAGCTAGCAAAGGACCAAGTTCGCCAACTTCATCTGCCTTTTTTGCGACCTGTAATGCCGCCTCAGCACTTTTGACTTCTGCTGTCTTTAACATTTCATCGTTCATTGCCTCAAGCAGCTCTTCGGCAGCTTCTATATCGCCACCTGCGATATTGCATTTCACCATGCCAGCCATTGCAGCCGCACTATCTTCATCAATTTGAATGATTTCAAAATAAGCCGACAAAGCCTCTTCATGTTTTCCGTCTACTAATAACGCATCTGCCTCTTCGAGCATTGGCCCTATATCAGGAATGCCCAAATCTCCTGCATGTTTTTCAATAAATGCTTTTATTTGGCCTTCAGGCTGAACGCCCATAAAACCATCAACAGGCTGACCATCCTTAAAAGCAAAAACCGCTGGAACAGATTGTACGCCAAGCTGCCCTGCGACTTCAGGATCAGTATCAATATTCATTTTTGCTAATTTTACCTTGCCATCAGCATCCTTAACAATTTTTTCTAATACAGGTGTTAATTGCGTACATGGCCCGCACCAAGGCGCCCAAAAATCAACAAGGACTAGCTGCACCATCGATGCTTCTATGACTTCAGTCATAAAATCTTGCGTTTTAACATCAACAATATGCTCACTTTTAACAGTTGAACCAGAATTAGATGAATTTGCGCCGATAATCTGCATAAAAAGCCCCATGAATGAAATTAAGGATATTATCTATGGAAATAAGGATATTTATGAAAAATAACAACCCCTACCCAACAAACTTCTGTTCACTCTTTTTGTGGCACATGCATTTGCATAGGTTCTTTATGGTTAGCGACTATAAATCTCAACAAATCTTTTGAGCCTAATGTGACCGTCGCTGTATTGACTAAAGGGTGATAGTTGAGCTTTTCTTGTTCAAGCATGCTTTTATCTAAAACCACTGTCACTTCTTTCTCAAGATCATTGAGCGCGGCAAAAGGGGTTACAGACCCCGGTTCAACCCCCAGCTTTTCCATCAATAATTCAGGCTTTCCAAAAGAAATGCGCCCTACGGCAAATATTTTTTCAAGCTGTTTTAAATCAACACGCCAATCTTCTAAAACGACAATAAGAAACAACTGTCCTTTCTTCGTTTTTAAAAATAAATTTTTACAATGACCGCCTTCAATTTCCCCTCGAAATTTCTGGCTATCTTCAACCGTATGAAGCGGCTGGTGCTCATGATATTGATATATAATCTGCATTTCATCTAATTTTGCACAAAGCTGTTCGGGAGATAAAGCCATATTTTTCCTATAAATTTCACATATAAGGGCAGAGCCCCTAATATAGACGCACATTACAAATATGTGAAGATTTGTGTCTTGCATTCCTTGATATTCCATTACATAGTTCACAAAGACAGTGAAGTAAAAGAATGATATAGTATAGGATTACTATTTTACATGTATTATCTGGTGCAGATCTTTAGACAGATTAAGCTATTAGCGTTTGTTTTTGCACTGTCTTCGCCTGCAAATGCAGTTGAAGTTGAAAATCCTAAGATTATTCTAGAACTTTATACATCTCAAGGCTGCTCTTCTTGCCCTGCGGCGGATAAAATATTCAAACATTTCATTGATAGTCCTGATATATTGGCTCTATCTTTGCATGTCACTTATTGGGATCGCTTAGGCTGGAAAGACAATTTAGCAAAACCAGCTTTCACCAATCGTCAATATAATTATGCCGATACAATAAAAACAGGGCAAGTCTACACGCCTCAAATGGTTGTTGACGGCAGAAAGCATATAATAGGATCAAGACTGGGTGATATTGAGCTTGCTGTTCAAAAAGCAAAAATGGGTAAATCTCTGCTTAAGCCACTCAATTTAGAGCTCGTTGAAAATAAAGACGGGCTAAATATTGTGATTAGCCCTATTGAAGATACCATCAGTGATGAATATAAAATCATAGCTCTGCCTTACATAACACAAATCGATGCGAAGATTAAAAAGGGAGAGAATGCTGGAAAAAATATTTCCTATTATAATGTCGTAAAAGAAATTTATAACTTAGGGAATGAACAGAGTGATACCGTAAAGGCAAAATTTAATAATATTGATTTAGCTTATTATTCTGGCGTTGCCGTTCTAGTACAAAAATATAATGATAACAAAGAAGCTGAAATCATAAGAGCTGCCCATATTAAATTCTAGCTCTTCCTATTTTTTATAGAATTCCCACGTTGCAACAATTTAAGAAGCAAACCCAAAATCAATCATCATCTATGATGATACGAGGAACAAGGGCTTTGAATAGATCTTTCATTTTCAAATAACCAACCGGTCGATCATCCTGCATAACTTGAAAGACTTTCGTCGTATCCCCTTTTGACAAGGCAATAACATTTTCTAAATTATCATTATAATCAACTTGGCCTGCAAATGTTGTTACTTTAGGATCTATCTCTGACATGATCGAACGAACGCGTAATACACGGGCGCGATTGATATCACTAACAAATTCTTCAATATAAATATCATTGGGATTAAGCAAAATATGCTGCGGCTCCCCTTGCTGAACAATATAACCATCTTTTAAAATAATTAAATGATCTGCCAGCTTCAATGCTTCATCCAAATCATGGGTGATAAAGATAATTGTCTTTTTAAGATCTTGCTGCAAACGCAATAGCAAATCCTGCATATTTGTTCGCACGATAGGGTCAAGCGCAGAGAAAGCCTCGTCCATAAGCATGACTTCAGAATTTGAGGTAAGCGCTCTAGCAATGCCGACCCGCTGCTGCATGCCGCCTGAACATTGATTAGGATAGGAATCTTCATATCCCTCTAATTCGACTTTTTCAATCCATTTTTGCGCTTCTTGCTCACGTTGTTTTGCTTTCATGCCGCGCAACTCTAGGGAAAGAGCGACATTTTCCATAACGGTTCTATGGGGTAAAAGAGCAAATTTTTGGAAAACCATAGACATTTTAGTTTGCCGCATCACGCGTAATTCTTCATCGCTAAGATGCATAATATCTATATCATCCATTTTAATTTCGCCCGCTGTGGGCTCTATTAAACGATTGATATGACGGATCAATGTTGATTTACCAGATCCTGACAACCCCATAATGACGGTTATCTCGCCTTCATGGATATCTACATTAATATCTTTAAGGCCTAAAACATGATTATGCTCTTCCAATAGCTCTGGTTTTTCCATGCCTTGTGTCGCAAAGGATAAAGCCGTTTCAGGATCATCACCAAAAATTTTATATAAATTCCGAATGGAGATTTTGACATTTTTTTCTTGCATCATCATCTCCATTATACGTCTTGTGTTGCGTTAATACGCGCAAGAGCTGCTTTACTCACACGGTCTAGCATGATTGCCAGTAATACAATATTGAAACCAGCAACAAAACCTGGCCCAATTTCTAAAGCGCGAATGCCGCGTAAAACATCAACACCTAAGCCGGGGGCAGAAACAAGAGAGGCAATCACCACCATAGCCAAGGACATCATAATCGTTTGGTTGATACCAGCCATAATATTAGGCAGAGCCAAGGGGATCTCAACCTTGAATAATTTTTGCCGTGATGTCATGCCATAAGCATTTGCAGCTTCTACAACATCTTTATCAACAAGCCTGATCCCTAAATTTGTTAGCCTGACAACAGGTACAATCGCATAAAGAATAATAGCGATGCCATATAGTTTAGATTCAGTGACGTCAAATAAGAAAATCAATGGAATAAGATAGACAAATGTCGGCAAAGTTTGAAGCATATCTAATAGGGGAATGAATAAACGCTCTAGCCAATCTCGCCTAGACATGGCAATGCCAATGGGTACGCCTATTGTGACGCTGATAAAGGTACAAACAAATATAATAGCGAGCGTCTGAATGGTCGAATCATAATAGTCTATATATAAAAACCAAAGCATTGCTGCTGCTACAAAGCTTGTTATAGGCATAGAGCGACTGACTTTATAGGCCGTAAAAACAATTGCAATAAAAACAACCCACCAAGGCATTATACTCACCGTATAGAGTGCGCCATCGAGTAACCAGCTTAAAGGCTGTGTAAGTGGATCTAAAACAAATTTTAATGTATCTTTGATCGCCAAAAAACCGTCTTTAACGGCTTCTGTAAAATCACGGCTTCTTGGAAGCGCATCGCAGGCTTCATGTAAATTATCTAAAGAAGGGAATGGGACATCCCACCAAGGTGCTTCAACTTCTTCACCTTTCATTTTTGCTAATAGGTCAGCCATGTTAACTGAACCATCAACTTTTTCGGCATCGCAGCTTTCTCTAAAGCCAAGGCTATCAAATAAGCCGTCATAAAATGCCATAACATGTCCCTATATTTTGATTCTATTAACTTAGTAGACTTCATAAAGCACCCTCGCTGAAAAAGCGAGAGTGCTCATATGATATAATATCTTTATTTAATCAGGGCAGAAAGTTTTGTTTTTGCTTCGTCATTTAACCAAGCCTGCCAAACATCACCATAATTTGTAAGGAAGTAAACAGCTGCTTCTTCAGCAGTTGCTTTATTCGCTTCTTTCCATGACAATATTTCACCCATTTGCTGGTTAGTGAAAGATAGCTTTTTCATTAAATCAGCAACTGCAGGTTCGCGCTCGATAAAGTCTGTTGTTGCTGCTGTGATGACGCGAGAAGATGGGTAAGGTGAAACGCCTGGCGTGGCACAATCCGCACTTGTATTACACTTGTGTACTTCTGCGTCATAATCACCAACACTAACTGGAACCATTGGATATTTACCTAAAATTGCTGTAGGCGCCCAATAATAGCCAATCCAAGGCTCTTTAGCTTCATAAGCAGATGCAATAGAGGCTGCTAAAGTCTCACCTGATCCGTGATTAAAAATCTCTAATTTTTCAGATAAGTTCATCGCTTCAATGACATTGTCATTCACTGTACGACATCCCCAGCCTGTTGGGCAGTTATGGAATTTACCGCCAACTTTTTCAGGTGCAGCCATCACACCTTCAATTGTTGTCAATTCTGGGTTTGTTTCTGCTAAATAAGCTGGGATCCACCAAGCTTCAACACCGCCATCAGAAAGAACATTTGTTAATGTTTCAACTTTTCCTTCTTCAACAAGCTTGTCATAAGAAGGTGTAGAGTTAACCCATAGCTCTGTGACAATATCAGGCTTGCCTCTTTCTGCAAGCGATACAATAGAAGGCTCTGTTGATGAAGGTACAACTGTTACATCGCAGCCATAGCCCTGTTCCATAATGAATTTTGAAACAGCTGTAATCATAATTGCTGAAGCCCAGTCCATTTCTGTGATCTGCACTTCGCCACACTGGTGGCCATCAGCTTGTGCTCCACCAGTAAACAAGGCAATGGCAGCAGCAGCTGTTGCTAAAGCAGTTGTAAATTTCTTCATTTTTATCCTCCAAGGGGTAATATACGTATAATCAACTAATAAAAAGGGGCGATTAGAATAAGATTTCCCCAAACATATAATTGATAAGTAAAGACGGGCATCAAAAGAGCCTTATTTGCCATGGATGTCAACCCGCACATCTATATTTTTACAATATTTGCGACATAAATAGGGTGAAAAACGACGTTTTTTAGAATTTCCAAGATTATTTGATGAAAAAATATGCAACATTAAAAATGATTAAAAATCATTCTCTATAATAACGGGAAAATAGGTAATAATCTTTTTTAGGACCTTTTACCTTATGCTGCCATTCCCAACTCTTTTGATTATTAAAAACATAGGATGTATCATACAAATCCTTGATACATAGATGTTGAGCAGAGCCAATAAATTTACCATCACTCTTTTCAAGGCGGATTGTATGAAATAAATTTTGGCAAGCTTCATCAAAATAAACTGAAAAAGAACCAAGCTCTAGCTGAAAATAATAATCTCTGAACGAGGTTGTCTTAAAACCATTTGGATAGCACACCTGCCCTTCTTCATGATAATGCAACAAATCATCATTCATGGGCGTAAAACAACCATTTCCTTTGAAAAATGGATCACCATTAGAAATTCGTTCAATCTGCCAATCACCTTCAAAAATGGGTGTTAGATAATCTTTGTGATCAAGCTGCATAGATAAACTCTATTATTTAAAGAGGCGCATTATAAATTTGAACATTCAATAATTTCTTCAATATAATCTGGCAAATCTTCCTCGCTCACTTGATCTTCACTTATAGCATCTCTTAATACAGAATGACCTAGTTTATGAACTAAGCTTTTATCTCCTGAGATTAAATAATGCCAACTGGGCAATGGCTGACCTTCATATAAACGGCGATAGGCACAGCTATTAGGCAGCCAAAAAAGCGTTGGAATATTTTCTAACGTCAACTGAATGCAGTCAGGCACAGATTTATGCCTATTACAATAATCAGAACAGCTAGATTTTTCTAAATCTAATAGATTACAAACAACAGGGGTAATGGCAACAGCGCCGCTATCTTCATCTTCAAGCTTTATGCGACAGCAATTCCCGCAACCATCACACAAAGCCTCCCACTCTTCAGGGCTCATTTGCGCTAAGGTCTTTTCTTCCCAAAATTTTTCGCTCAACGCTGCCTTGTCATTCTCATTTTGCATAATCTAGTTTCAACCTTCATGATGTTTATCATCTTATAATATATTATTCCCCGCCCGTCATTATTGTTATATTAATATTGACATCAGTACTAGATTATCTTTAATCAATTCAAAGTTCTGACTAGAGACACCTATATTCTTGAGATTGAGTTTGATGAATTTGCGTAAATCAAAAATTAAAAGAAAACCGCAATATCCCAAACGCTCAACCGCTTGGGAACAAAATAATCAGCTTGAAGCTTATGTCAATTCAGCCTTATTTTCCTTTGGCCTCGTCTTAAAGGCCATTAAAGCCCGTCTAACCTATTTTTCTCAACGATTTCAGCTTAGCTGGAAAGCAAGCTTTTTCTTCTTTGTCAGCTCCTTTGGTCTATCTTGCTTCACTATAGGCTTGATCTTCATGACGCTGCTCTCTTTGCATCCTTTAGACCTTGCAAACAGAAATTTACAAAATCCAACCCAGATTAGCGCCATTTTTTATGATCGCACAGGGGAGCAGATTGGACGCCGAGGGGACTGGCGCACAGATCCAATTCCAATTGATGAAATGCCCAACTATTTTATTCAAGCTGTTTTAGCGACAGAGGATCGCCGCTTTTTTGATCATTTTGGCGTTGATTTTATTGGCTTAGGCCGCGCTATTGTTGCCAACGCGCAAGCACAACGCGTTGTGCAAGGCGGCAGTACCATTACGCAGCAACTTGCCAAAAATGTTTTTCTATCTTCAGAAAAAACCATTATGCGCAAAGTGAATGAGGCCTTTATTTCAATTTGGTTTGAAGCCCGTTATACAAAAGCTGAAATTTTGCGTATGTATTTTGACCGTGTTCAAATGGGGGCGGGTGTTGTTGGTGTTGATGCAGCTGCGGAGTTTTACTTCGGTAAGAGCATAAAAGATATCTCTCTTGCTGAGGCCGCTATTTTAGCTGGCATGTTTAAAGCGCCCTACCGTTATGCTCCGCATAAAAATTTGCCACGAGCAAGGGCAAGAGCCAATGAAGTGCTATCAAATTTAGTAGAAGCTGGTTATATGACAGAAGGTCAAGTCTATAGCGCTAGGATCAATCCTGCAAAAGCAATTAAAAGATCGAAAACTGAAAAGGGCAATATAGATTACTTCCTAGATCATGCCTATTTAGAATTACAAGACCTTATTCCTGAAGGCCAATATACGGTGAAGGTCAACACAAGTGCAGATTTAACAATGCAGCATATGGCACAAGAAAGCATGCAGCACGCTTTTAGGGAATTCTCAGAACAATATGATTTTGATGAAGGAGCAATGATTGCAGCTGATGCAAATGGGGCAATTCGTGCTTTAATCGGTGGTAAAAACTATGCCTCAAGCCAATTCAACCGCGCAACACAAGCGCTAAGACAGCCTGGCTCTGCTTTTAAGCCTATTGTTTATGCAACTGCGTTAAATGAAGGCTATAAGCGCTTGGATAGGGAAAATGATCGGGCTATTACAATCGGTCGCTACACACCTAAAAATTATTATAATGGTTCAAAAGGGCGCGTAACCTTGCAAGCCGCTTTAGCCATATCAATCAATACAATCCCCGTTGCGCTAACACACCGTATTGGCCGCCTCAAAGTCGTTGAAATGGCTGAGAGCTTAGGTGTTAAAACCCCTATTCGCCACAAAGGCAATCCCTCTCTTCCCCTCGGCTCTTCAGAAGCAACTGTTTTAGATATGGCGAATGTTTATAATGTATTTTTAAATGATGGCATGAAAACCCCCCTTTATGCAGTTGAAGAAATCTATAATTTAGATGGCAAAATTATTTATGATAAAAATGAAAAATCAGAACAAAAACCTAAAGAGCGTGTGATACCCAGCTCAGTTGCTCAAGATATGAATATTATGATGCATAATGTGATTTATGGCGGCACGGCAAGAAGAGCGCAAATTGAAGGGTTACCAACATCAGGCAAAACAGGCACGACGACGGCCAATAAAGATGGCTGGTTTGTTGGTTATTCAGGCAATATGGTCTCTGCGTTCTGGTTTGGTAATGATTCCACAGAACCCACAAACAAAATTTCTGGCGGCAATGTTCCCGCTATGACATGGCAAAGCTTTATGGCGCAAGCCCATCAAACAATCCCAACTTGGAAGCCTATACCTGGAGTTGACTTTAAAATTCAAAGGGCTGAAATAAATGAGGTAGTAAATCAACTCTCTACCGAGCAGTCTGATGATAATATCATTGCAGACAGCCCTGCCCAATCTTTTATTAGCTATCTAACGCCCAATATGGCAAATAATATAAATGCCTTGCAAGATAGTATTGTTATCACGCGTAATAAGGCTCATTATTTACAACAGAAATATCATAGGCAAAAAATTAAAAGTCCTGCTATTTTTTCAACGCTCAAAGCCCAGTGATTTCAT
The DNA here is from genome assembly GCA_011524605.1 of Hyphomicrobiales bacterium. Classification (GTDB taxonomy): domain Bacteria; phylum Pseudomonadota; class Alphaproteobacteria; order Rhizobiales; family WTKA01; genus WTKA01. Next base: position 40,789 of record WTKA01000157.1, read on the forward strand.
TCATTCTGTTCTTAGCAGATTTTATCTTCGACTATAAATCAAGTACCGCAAAAATTTACTTTCAAAATTATTTCATGTTTTTGATCTTGGTCTTGGTCGCCAATCATCTGGTGCCATTTCAAAACCCTCAAATTCAAATGCTGGACTGACCGTGCAGCCAACAAGCGTCCAGCTACCGAGACTTTCCGCTGTTTGCCAATGATTTTTAGGCACAACAATTTGAGGTCGCTCATGGTTATGTAAATTCATACCAAGTCTATGCGCCGATGCATCATGCCCATTAGGCGATATTGTGATAACCATAGGACTACCAGCATAATAGTGCCAAATTTCTGTCGCATCGACCCTATGCCAATGGGAATAATCTCCCGCTTCCAATAAATAATAAATGGCAGTTGAAAGACTGCGGCCATCAACTTTCTCATCATCTCGAAACGTCTCACGATACCATCCCCCTTCAGGGTGGCGCTTTAAATCAAACTGCTCAATAACATCTTTTGCTTGTAACATGATCCGCCCTTTTTATTTTATGATGACATACTTACTTTTCAACCTATCTTGTTTTTTGAAATAAGAAACAACAGCAGAAGCGACTTTGCTAGCATGGATCACTGGCTTAATCTGTGAAAGAATTTTTATAAAGGCTGGTCTTAATGGAGTAGGTACATGATTTAAAATAGCTAATTTTCCTTTATAGCTATCATCACCATAAACAGCCGGCAATATAAACTGCGTAACCGTTATATCAGACAGATCATTGAGTATCTGTTGCGCCTTATATTTACTTTCACCATAATCATCTTTTGCTGATTTTGCATGGGTGCTCGCCGTATATAAGATGTGTCTTACGTTCTTTTTTCGGCAAATAGCAATCAGATCTTCTAATAGATGAATATTGACCTTTTCAAAATCACTCTTTGTACCTTCTTGATCATTATTCAAAATGGCTAAATGAAGTAATTTATCCTCTTCATTCATTATTTCTTCTAATTGAGTGTAATCACACACCTGAGAACTTGGATATTTTTGAGATAAATTCGCAGGCGTTCGCCCGACCAAAAGCAAGGGAATATCTTCTGATAATAGATAAGGAATGATATTGGATGCAATAAAGCCGGAAGCACCTGTTATAACTAATCTCATAGATGAAGCCTTTTTTAAAAATATATAAAAGGCATATTTCAAGGCGGTATTTTAGTCAAACCATACCACATGATATATAAGTTTTAATATAAAAAAGGCCTCAATGAAGAGGCCTCTTATACTTATTTTGATATACTAATTTTTAGGTGGCTGTTAAATCAGTTGGATTAAACTGTAACTGTTTAATTAGGCTTTCATTTTCTTTAAAGAGGTCTGTCTGCTCTAGCTGGCGCAAAATATGCGTTGGCAAAACCACAACACTCATATCTGTCGATTCAAGCTGTGTCACATTGCTAACAGATTCAGTGATCATACCGCCAGCCACTGTGTTATTGGTATCAGGGTCGATAAGAATGAAAGAGCCCGTATCTCTATTAGACTGATAAGGATCAAAGAAAGCAATATCATCAAACTTTAAGCGGACTTTAGCAATTTTATTAACGCTTAAATCTTTCGAAGCTAACCATTCACCTTGGTTTAGATCTAACACTTCTTCTGCCTGAATACGCACTTTTTGTCGGCGACTTGCAGACTTGAGCCAATAACGCTTATCTGCGTTAAGCCCATTATCATTTAACACAATCAACTTTGAATCAAAAGCATAGCCTGTTTCAGGTTGCCCCCCAACAGATATAATCATATCTCCTCTTGAAACATCAACCTGTCGATCTAAAACTAATGTAACGGCATCACCTGTCACAGCTGCATTTCTAACTAAATCAAAAGTCAAAATTTGCGACACATTTGCACGTTCCCCAGAAGGCAAAATGATAACCTCATCACCCGGCTTAATTGAGCCACCAGAGACAGTTCCTTGATAGCCTCTAAATGTTTCATCAGGACGAGAAACACGCTGAACAGAGAGCCTAAAGCCAATAGATTGAACGGATCTTTTCGAGGCTAATTCTAACGCTTCCAAAAGTGTTGGCCCCTCATACCATGACAAAGCTTCAGAGCCTTGTGACACAACATTTTCACCATTAATTGCAGATGTTGGAATAGTTGTAATAGAGCTAAATCCAAGCGGTTTAGAAAGGGTATTAAACTCAGAAATAATCTCATCATAGCGCTCTTGATTATAATCAATAAGATCAATCTTGTTAATCGCTAGGATAACCTGCTTAATCCCCATTAATGAGACAATATTAAGATGGCGGCGTGTTTGTTCCAAAATGCCTGCACGCGCATCAACGAGCAATACAGCTAAATCAGCCGTAGAAGCCCCTGTTGCCATATTTCTTGTATATTGCTTATGACCGGGGGTATCAGCCACAATGAAAGATCTTTTTTGCGTCGAGAAATAGCGATAAGCAACATCAATAGTAATGCCCTGCTCTCTTTCCGCTTGTAAACCATCAAGCAGATTGGCAAAATCAGGTAAGCTTAATTCACTATTGTCACTATCACGCCCTGCATGACTATTAGCTGCAATATCATCAGGAACAACTTTTGTATCCCATAAAAGGCGACCAATAAGCGTGGATTTACCGTCATCAACGCTGCCACATGTAATAAAACGCAGAGGGATTTTATCAGTAGACATTTCCATAACTTCAGTACTTTCTTGAGGTGTTTCAGTTTTTATAGAAGCTAATTCAGACATTAAAAATACCCTTCACGCTTTTTAATTTCCATAGACCCTGCCTGATCTTTATCAATGGCGCGGCCTTGCCTTTCTGACACAGTGGCTGTTTGAATTTCATTGATGATATCATCTATTGTTGTCGCTTGAGACTTGATACCGCCTGTTAATGGGAAGCAGCCAAGCGTACGGAAACGAATAGATCCCTTTTGCTTTACTTCGCCAGGCTTTAATTCTAAGCGCTTATCTTCAGCTAAGATAATCATATCATCGCGTTCAATATATTCACGCTCCGCAGCAAAATAGAGAGGAACAACAGGAATGGCTTCGGCTTTGATATAATTCCAAATATCAAGTTCTGTCCAATTAGAAAGCGGGAAGGCTCTTACGCTTTCTCCTTTAAAAATATCCCCATTATAAATCGACCATAGCTCTGGTCGTTGGTTTCGAGGATCCCATTTATGATCTGAAGTTCTAAAAGAATAAATCCGCTCTTTTGCGCGAGAAGCTTCTTCATCACGGCGAGCGCCACCAAAAGCCGCATCATATTTACCTGCATCAAGGGCTGTTCTGAGCGCCTCTGTTTTCATAATATCCGTATAGCGAGGATGGTTGAAAGGTGTAATATTCTCTTCAGGCCCGCGAGGATTGGTGTAAGAATGCAATTGCAGATTAAAATCTGATACCATTTTATCTCTAAAAGAGATCATTTCATCAAATTTCCAGCCCGTATTAATATGCAAAAGTGGAAATGGAATATTACCCGGATAAAAAGCTTTTCGGGCAAGATGTAGCAAAACCGATGAATCCTTACCCACTGAATATAGCATTACAGGGCGTTCAAATTCAGCGGCTACTTCACGGAAAATATGAATAGCTTCATTTTCTAAGGCTTTTAAATGGGGGTCAAGAGGGAGTTTAGCTTGTTGCTGGCTCATTAATTTTACTCTGATTGATTTAGATGTTTACGACTTAGGCGGCTTATTGCTTCACATGCAAGCCGCACTCTCTTTTCTCTTCATTCTCCCACCACCAACGTCCGGCACGCTCATGCTCACCCGGCTTTATGGCTCTTGTGCATGGCTCACAACCAATAGAAGGAAAGCCTTTTGCATGCAGTGGGTTAATTGGAATATCATTTTGCTCGATGAAAACGGTTAAATCAGCTCGTGTCCAATCCGCTAACGGATTAAATTTCATTAGATTATAATCTTCCGACCATTCAGCAAATGGCACCTCTGATCTATTCTGGCTTTGCTCACGCCGCAGGCCAACCACCCAAGCATCAGCCTTGGATAGTGCATTTTGCAGTGGCTTAATTTTGCGAATATGACAACAGGCATGCCGCCCTTCAACGCTATAATAAAAACCATCGCGCCCATATTCAGATGTGTAATTCGCTATATCTGCCTCTAAAGGATGATATTCTTTAATATCGATACCAAGCTGGATTTTTGTCTGCTTGATTAAATCGACCGTTTCTGGAAATAGACGCCCTGTGTGCAAAGTTGCAATTTCAATAGCGAGTTTTTCCTTAGCAATCAGACCTGTAATTGCCTGATCTTCTTCACCCAAGCTTGTAGTAAACACAGCATGGGGAAATTGCTTTGAAATAAGCTCTATTCTTTCAGCAGCAGGCAAAGTTTTCATTTGATCGTTTAATTTCGTTGCTACCGCTTCACCATTATAAGACATTTTAAGTTCCGAATTTAACTAACTAACAAGCACAAAAGGAAATTTTCCTTAAAATGTCAATATTAAGAAAATAAAAAAGAATTTTTTCTTACTTTAATCGATAATATCAGAATAATATTATTAAATCCGACGTCAACAACAAATACAAATTTTCTATCATTGAAGCTGATTAGAATCTTCAGCGCTATTTTGCTGCAAATTTATTTCAGTCATAGCAATTAATAAATCTGAGCGCTCTTTCAAAGAATTTGCCTCCAACAAGGCTTGTTTTTCGCGTGATCCAAAAGGGGACATCATAGATAGAGCATTTATGAGGCTCTCACTATCGGCTTTTAATATACCGTCCCAATCTGTCTCAAGATCATTAGCATTCAGATATTTTTTTAAAGTCGATAATATTGCTTCCCGATCAACGCCTTCAGTTTCTAAAGGTAGAAAATCACCTTTATAATCATCCCATTCAACTTCAGCCAATCGAAATTTATGTATAGATGATAATTCACTTTTGATTCTATAGCGTGAAACACCTGTTAGCGTAATAACATAGCGACCATCTTCTGTTTCTGAAAACAAGGTAATACGTCCAGCGCAACCAATAGAGCAAACAGGCTTAGCATGTTCTTCATTTGATTTTACGATTTTTTCTGCAGCGCCAGCTGCGCCAGTTTGCACCATACCAATCATACGATCGTTTTTTAAAGCATAATCAACCATCTCAATATATCTTGGCTCAAATATATTAAGAGGTAAATTCCCTCTAGGCAAAAGCAGCGCTCCATCGAGCGGGAAGATTGGTAATGTGTCAGGAAGATGCATCATAGCCTACCATAGCAAATTTAAACTCTATTCAATATAGGACAACAAAATAATAAATCTACTAGGGTTTGAGCCTAGACTTATGCCGAGCCGCGCCTATTAGCCCGCCTTTTTCGCTTACTGCCAGCTTCTTTTTGGCCTGATTGAGCAGAAGAAATGACAAATTTTGGCATATCAACATTATTCCTCAAAATTTGGAATTCATCTGCACTGTTAGGAATGCCCATAGCTGCAATAAAATGTTCTTGGAAACGAGGCTCAACAGCCGTTTCAATCTTTTCGATTTTTTCAACGACATCTTCTATTTCTTGGCGGGTATCTTTATTCAATAAGGCGATGCGTGCGCCCGTCCCTGCCGCATTACCAGCAGCAATAACATTTTCTAATTGACAATCGGGTATCATCCCTAAAATCAAAGCATATTTTGTATCAATATGCGTACCAAAAGCCCCTGCTAGTTTGATTTTATCAACTGCATTAACGCCCAATTTTTCCATTAACAATTTGCAACCTGCATAAAGCGCTGATTTTGCAAGCTGGATAGCACGCACATCATTTTGCGTTACCTTAACAGTGACCTCTCCTTCATGAACAAGATAGGAGAAAGTACGGCCATCTTGCAAAATTCGGTTTGATTTTTGGGCAAGTGTCCCATCGATCACACCGTCTTGGGTAATGATGCCAGCCAAATACATTTGCGCAATGATTTCAATAATGCCTGACCCACAAATGCCTGTCACACCAATATTCTCGACCTCTTTTGCAAAGCCTTCTTCATCAGACCATGTCTCAGAGCCAATAATGCGAAAACGTGGTTCTAGCGTCTCTTTGTCAATACGCACTCTTTCAATCGCACCAGGGGCAGCCCTTTGACCAGAGGAAATTTCTGCTCCTTCGAAAGCAGGCCCTGTGGGGGAGCTTGCCGCAACCAGCTTATCTTTATTACCAAGCACAATTTCAGCATTGGTGCCCACATCAACCAGCAGCGTAATTTCTTCATTGTTAAATGGGGCTTCAGATAAAACAACACCAGCGGTATCTGCCCCCACATGCCCCGCAATACAAGGCAGAATATAAACCCGTCCACCTGAAGCAATGCTAATATCAATATCAGAGGCTTTAAAAGATTGCGCACTGCCTGCAGCAAGCGCAAAAGGCGCACCACCCAATTCTGTCGGGTCAATGCCTAAAAAGAGATGATGCATCACGGGGTTGCCAACAAAAACAGCATCAAGCACAACATCTTTTGTAATCTCCGCTTCTTCGCACACTTGCTCAATAAGCGTATTAATCGCCTCGCGCACAGCCTTTGTCATTTCTTGATCCCCACCGGGATTCATCATCACATAAGACACCCTGCTCATAAGGTCTTCCCCAAAACGAATTTGAGGGTTCATTATCCCCGATGCAGCCACCACATCGCCTGTTTGCATATTGGTTAAGTGACATGCAATTGTTGTAGAACCAATATCAACCGCGAGACCATAGAGCTTATCTTGCAATTCTGGCCATACCGCTATGATATGCTTATCATTATAAATGGCGACAGTAATTTTCCACTGTCCTTTACGCAAAGCTTTTTGTAGAATTGGCAAGATATGTAAATCACAGTCAGCTATGTCTAAATTCCATTGCGCGGCGATTGCTTCATAAACACGCTCTAAGTCACCTTTTGGATTATGCATATCAGGCTCTTCGACCTCGATATAATAAAGACGAATACAAGGGTTTAAAATTATATCACGCTCATCAGCCTGTTTGCGCACAATTTGTTTATGCATTTCAGATTCAGGTGGCACATCAATAACAATATCCCCCTCAATCTGAGCGGAGCAGCTTAAACGCCTTAAATCTGCTAATCCAAATTTATTTTTATATCGCTCCTCTTTTGCGCCGAAAGGGCTGATATTTTCTGACGTAGAAGTGATGGCATGTTTTGCAAATTCGCCAAAAGAAGGCTCAATTTGACAGCGTCCACAAATACCACGCCCACCGCATACAGAATCAATATTCACGCCCAAAGCGCGAGCAGCCTCTAAGATAGGCGTCCCCTTTGCAAAGCGCCCTCTTTTGCCAGAAGGTGTGAAAATAATAAGCGGGTCATTTTTATTGTCAGACAAAGTAGCCATTTTATTCCTAAATCGTTTTTTTGACTATATAGGTCTAAATATAAAAGAGATCAATCTATCGAAAAGACTTTGTTAAGCTTAATAGCCTATTATTGAACATAGTAAATTTTTTGTAACTCAGTTTTAGGTTAAGTGGCTTATATGCGTAATACAGAAGTGAAATCTCTGCTCACCCCTACCCTTCAATCAGATCTTCCAGTTAATACGATTTTACAAGGGGACTGTATTAGTCAGCTGGCCAATATGCCTGCAAAATCCGTTGATCTTATTTTCGCTGATCCTCCATACAATCTACAGCTTAGAGGTGATTTGCAACGACCTGATCAATCAAATGTTGATGCGGTTACGGATGCATGGGATCAATTTGAAAGCTTTAAAGCCTATGATGCCTTCACAATGGCATGGCTAACGGCTGCTAAGCGGGTTTTAAAAGATGATGGCGCTTTATGGGTCATCGGCTCTTATCATAATATTTTCCGTGTCGGCGCAACTTTGCAAGACCTTGGCTATTGGATTTTAAATGATGTGATTTGGACAAAATCAAATCCGATGCCAAATTTTCGCGGTCGTCGTTTTACCAATGCCCATGAAACCCTAATTTGGGCCTCTAAATCGGAAAAGAGCAAATATACATTTCATTATGAAGCAATGAAGGCAGCCAATGATGATGTGCAAATGCGCTCTGATTGGCTAATGCCGATTTGTTCAGGCGGCGAGCGTTTGAAATCAGAGGATGATAAAAAAATCCATCCTACACAAAAGCCAGAAAGCCTATTGCATCGTATTTTACAAGCCACAACCCATGAAGGCGATGTAGTATTAGATCCCTTCTTTGGCACGGGCACAACAGGGGCTGTTGCAAAAAAATTAGGACGTCACTTCATAGGCATTGAGCGAGAGAGCACCTATATAGAAGCGGCACAAAAGCGCATTGATGCGATCACACCTTATGAAGCTGCCTCTTTAAAAGCCCTTCCAGCGAAGCGTGCCTTACCCCGTATTCCTTTCATTAGCTTGATTGAAAATGGCTATTTAAAACCAGGGGACAAGCTGGTTAACACTAAGGCAACAGCTCAGGCGACCATTCATGCAGATGGCACTCTATCTTTAAGCTGCGGCACAAGGGGATCTATTCATAAAATTGGCGCTTTCATTGAAAACGCAGCCTCTTGCAATGGGTGGACCTATTGGTATGCAGACAATGGAAAAGAAAAAACACTCATTGATAGCTACCGAGAAAAGATGCGTAAAAATAAAGATTGATGTCTAAAGCTATTTATAGGTATTTTTATAGGTGTTTTTATAGGACTTAATTGGCTGAGGTTTCCAAACCATTGACTGTATCGGTATTCTTTTACCTTTAATGGGTGCAAAAATATCCTGATGGGCAACAGCCACCAAAACACCACCAACCCTTGGAAAAGGCCATCGCTTTAACCTTTCTAATTGATTTGAAAATTTCAGCACATATTTATTATTTGTAGGCGGGGTAAATAATGCTGCTGTGATTTCATCTACAGCAAAATTAGCGCCCACAAGCAGCTGCTGCAACTGAAAAGCAGAAAAAGGGCGCCCATAACCAAAGGGCGTTCTTTCAAGTTGCGCCCAAATACCACTGCGATTTGGCACAACGATAATGATTTTACCCGTTGCTGCTAAAACACGCTTACACTCAGCCATTACTGCATTTATATCTTTTGTATGTTCTAATATATGCGACAAAATAAGAATATCTACGCAACTATCCGGCAGAGGTAGTAGATCTTCACTCATTAGCGCAGTGCTAATTTTATCATTTTGCGGCCAAGCAATGACCCCTTGCGCTGCAGGCGCGAAGGAAAGAACCCGCCTACTTTTGCCAAGAAAGGGACGCAAGAAAGGGCTTGTATAGCCAAGCCCCAAAATTGTTTGCGAAGGGTGTGGCTTTGTTTTTGATTGAATGGTTTTACTGATTACCTCCCGCGCTAAAAGGCCAGGGTAATCCGCATAAAATCTTTTCATATCTAATATATCAGGATACATCGCAACGTCTCGATTTAAAGATTGGCAAATATCATTTTTTAATTATATATTATAAAGATATATATTGAGTATAAACACGAATAAGCATCTTGGATTTTATCAGGAGTTAAAATGATAGAAACACTAATTTTCCCCTGTCTTCAAGATAATTTTGGACTATTAATTCATAACAGTAAAGAAAATAAAACCTTAAGCATTGATGCACCAGAAGCGGCTGCAATTGAAAAAGCCTTAATCCAGAAAGGCTGGCAACTCGATGAGATTTTAATCACGCACCATCATTTCGACCATGTCGCTGGCGCTGCGGCTTTAAAAGAAAAAATGGGCTGTAAAATCACAGCGCCGAAAAAAACAAAATTAGCGATAGCTGATGTTGAGCTAGAGGGTGATGAAGAGATCATTGCTTGTGGGATAAAATTTCAAGCTATCCCAACCCCCGGCCATACATTAGATCAAATCGCTTACTATGCCCCTGAAGAGAAAATTTTAGCAGCTGCAGATGCTTTATTCTCGCTTGGTTGTGGGCGTATGTTTGAAGGCACAGCAGCTGAATTTTGGGATAGTCTTAATCGCCTCAGTCAACTTCCTGATGATATTATGCTTTATTGCGGCCATGAATATACACAAGCAAATGCACGCTTTGCCTTGCATGTTGATCCCAATAATATAGCGCTACAAAGACGCTCTCAAGAAGTTGAACAGCTAAGAAAACTCAATAAACATACATTGCCAATCTCCCTAGGGTTAGAAAAACAAACAAATCCTTTCTTGCGTGTTTCCGACCCTGCAATACGCGCAAAGCTTAATTTACCCGTCGCTTCAAATGAAGAAGTCTTTGCCGCTTTAAGAGCTCTTAAAGATAAGTTTTAACAGATAGGCTAAAAACTAGATTATGCTAGAAAAACAAAATCCAACGACCCTCTCTTGGGTTTTGCTCCTATGCCTTGTTGTTATGTGGGGCAGTTCATTTGCAGCAACCAAAATTTCTGTACAAAGCCTCTCGCCAGAATGGGTTGTTGCCCTTCGTCTCACTATTGGCGCTTTATTCGCTCTTCCCATTGCTTTGATGTTAGGACAATTCCCGAAAGCATTTTTAAAAGATTCAGGGCGCTATATTTTTCTAGCATTATGCGCCACCATCCTGCCCTTTTTTCTCATCAGTTGGGGTACACAACATATCAGCTCAGCACTTGCTGGCATTATCATGGCAATTGTACCAATTAACATTTTAATTGGCGCACATTTTTTCTTAAAAGATGAAAAAATGACGATAAAATCAATTATCAGCGTTATCCTTAGTCTCATTGGCGTTGCCATCGTTATTCGCGTGGATACGATTGTGCTCGCTGATTTTTTGCAATCTAAAGCTCTTATAGCGCAAGTCGCTATAATAGCTGCAACCCTTTGCTATGCAGCTTCCAGCATCTATTCTCGTAAATTTAGCAAAACAACACCCATAGAAAAAACAATTGGCATGCTCACCTATGGTGCAATTTTGTCTTGCGCCTATGCTTTCTATTCGGATCCAACAGGTTGGCAGCTTGGCACAGTGAGCGCTTATCTTTCCGTGTCTTTTTTAGGCATTTTCCCCACAGCAGTTGCTGCTTTAATGCTTTTTTACCTTCTTGATAAAGTTGGTACCCACTTTGTCGCTTACACCAACTTCCTCATTCCTGTTTATGCCACAGTCTTTGGCTTTTTTGCTCTTGGGGAAGCCTTTTCTTATCATGCAATTATCGGCCTTACCATCATCATTTTTGGTATTTATGTTTCCCAAAGCCAGAATAAAAAGACGAAATAAAAAGAGAAAATCGCTTATCACTTTCTTGTTATGCGACATTAAACCCCTATGATTTAGCCCTAGCTATAGATATAAATTGCAAGTCACTTTATACAAGGATAAAAGATGCTAAAATTCATTCGTTATGGTTCAATTGCCCTTATCGTCGTTCTTGCTGTTGCTATAGGCGCAAAAACTTTTCTAAGTAACCCACAACAAGCCTCGCGCTCTGTTGCAGGTATAAAACTTGGCATGCCCATGACATTAACTTCCTCTGATGGGGAAATGGTGAATGAAAGCAGTTTTCAAGGCAAACCTCAAGCAATGCATTTTGGCTTCACTCATTGCCCTGATATCTGTCCTGCTACCTTATGGGATATGCAAGACTGGATAGAAACGCTAGGAGCAGAGCTAGCCGAAGAAATTCATTTTTCAATGATTAGCGTTGACCCAGAGCGTGATACACCAGAACTATTGCAAAGCTACATGACTGCCTTTGATCCAAGAATAAAAGCCTATACAGCAGGTGTTGAGCAAACCCCTGATGTCTTAAAAAGCTACCGAATTTATGCAAAAAAAATCCCTGATGAAACAGATCCGACCGTTTACAATGTAGATCACACATCCTCTGTTCTGCTTCTAGATTCACAAAGCAGAATGGTTGGTACTATATCTTATATGGAAAATCCTGAGGTTGCCGTACAAAAACTTAAAAACCTAATCAACAGAGACTAGGCTCAGGAACTATTATTTAGGCTCAGGACCTATTAATTTTGTTCAATTCTATTTGAATTAAAAGTATTAAT
>WTKA01000062.1:0-26072 GCA_011524605.1 Hyphomicrobiales bacterium
ACTTAATACTTTTAATTCAAACAGAATTGAACAAAATAATCACGTCCTGAGCCTAGACTCAGAACCTAAAATCTTAACTCAATGCAGTCAATTTTCTTAATGCAAGTCCAGACCCTAAATAAAATAAAAAAGGCAGATTAATAAAACCTGCCTTTTCTTCAATTTATAAAATATTATTTCTTAGTTCAGGCTGTGACCCTGTGGCAACGGAGGTGCTTCATTAACAAGCATAATCGTGACGCGTCGGTTACTCGCAATATAGGGATCTGATGGATATAAAGGCTCACTATCTGCTTTCCCAACAATGCCTGCGATTTTGTCAGCTGAAAGACCAAATTCTTCCAACAAAGATCGTGTTACATTCGCTCTATCCGCCGTTAGCTGCCAATTGCTATCATTAACAGAACCCGATACATTAGGTGTAGAGTGACCTGTAATTACGATCCTATTTGGTAATTTTCTTAAATGTTGAGCAACAACATCCAAGACTTTTTGTGTCCGTTTGAAGGGATATTTTGAACCAGGAGGGAACATCGCTCTACCATCTTGATCAACAAGCTGAATATTCAAACCTTCTGGCGTTTCTTCAAATATAATATTTTGTGACACTTCCGTAAGCTCTGGCATAGACTGTAATGCTTGGCGAATGGATTGCGCCGCAAGCATATGGCTACGCGGTGTTCTAATTTGTGTTTCCTCAATATCAAATGTATTAGCTTCTTGGCCTTGTTTTGAACGATCGTCTCTCTTTGTCGTTTCAAATTGAGTAAGATAATCATCTTGAGGTGTTAACGCTGCATTTTTCACAAATTCACGCTTTGGCTTACCATCTTTTTCAAGCACAGCTGCTTTTCTCATTTCAGGATTTTTACCAAATGCATCTTTCATCGAGCCGGTAACAAGTGTAATTCTGACTTCATCACGCACTGAAAAGGCAACAAGCAGAATGAAGAATACAAGTAAGATTGTCACAAGATCTGCAAAAGTTAAGAGCCAGTCTGGCACTGTGCCAGCTCTATTTCTATCTTCTTGACGGCGCCCACGCTTTGGATATGAAGGATGTTGTACCATTTTTACTTATTTCCCAAAACTAAAACTTTATTATTGCCCCCGCTTTTCGCTATTGCTTTTATAAAGCGAGGGGTGATCTTTTATGCTGGCTGCTGTGTGCCGCCTTGCTGTGCTGGTGCCATTTCCTTAAGGCTAGGATGGTCAGCAGGTAGGTAAGACTTAAGCATTTCACGAATAAGCGTTGGGCTTTTCGCTTCAGCAACTTGCATGATGCCATCAATAGCAACATTTGAGTTTACTCGCTCAATCTTTGCTTTACGTGCAAGCTTATCAGAAAGAGGTAATGCCACCATATTTGCAATTAATGCACCATATAATGTTGTTAAAAGAGCAAGTGCCATAGATGGACCAATCGTTGATGGATCTTCAAGAGCTGCAAGCATCTGAACAAGACCAACAATCGTACCAATCATACCAAATGCTGGGGCGGCATCACCAATCGCTTTAAAAATGAATAAACCTTCTTCAAGGCGATCTAGGAACAGATCACGCTCACGCTCTAACGCGTCACGAATAGTATATAAATCATGACCATCTGCAATTAAGCCTGCGCCTTTTTCAAGCATTTCATTATCAACTTGCATTTGCTCCATAGCCAGTGGACCTTGACGACGCATCACATCAGCAAGCTGTATTGTTTCATCAATAATATCAGCAGGTGTTGTCTTATTATGGATGAAAGCAATCTTTGCTCCCAAGATGAGCGCACTCATTACACCATGCAGCGGAAAACGAATAAGCGTTCCCGCCGATGTTCCACCAATAACCATCAAAAATGATGCTAAATCCAAAAATTCAATTGCTTGACCGCCAAGCGCAATCGCTGCGCCTACGACTAATATACCCGAGAAAATCCCGATGACCGTTGCCAGATCCATCGCCTAATAACCCTTTTCCAAGTGTTTAAATTCTTCACTAAAATAGTGATTTCTTATTCACTATACTCAGAGAGGCTTTTCAGGCTGTTAATGCAAAGCATATATAAAGCGCATTTTAATTTTATAGTTAATAAATATTAAAGTAAAAATCTAACTAGGCTCAGGACCTATTAATTTTGTTCAATTCTGTTTGAATTAAAAATATTAGGTGGATGAAAATAAAGTAAAAGAATAATTTTTCTATTGTTGAAACTTTATTTTTGACAAATGATACTTTTAACTCAAACCCACTTTTAAATTTAATGGGCGCCATATATTTACACCATGAATGCGTCAAAAAAGCTTGAAATTACAAGTAGTTCCAGCGCTTTCTTTTCTGTTCATAGTGTAAATCTATCGGCGCAGAATGGGCTAAATTAATAGGTCCTGAGCCTAGAGCCTGGCGTTAATTCAATAATTAACTGGACAGAGAGGCATTTTTTTAGCTTTAGGCAATTTTGTAAAAACTAATGAGAATATTTCTAATAAGGGGAAATTACTCTCCCCAATACTTGCAATGGCATCTCAAAATCACCAGCCTATTAAAGCTAATAAAACAAGTGGGATTGTTAGAAGTAGATCAACAAGTGAAATTACATATATGAATAGTCTTGCATGCGTGCTCTTTATTTTTAGGATAGATTAATTTTTAAGAGACATAGAGATACCAATACATGTAAGCTATAAATTAAGTTTGCTGGCCTTTAAACATCTAAATTTTCAACACTTAATGCATTATCTTGAATAAACTCACGGCGCGGCTCAACTACATCCCCCATTAGTTTTGAGAAGATTTCATCTGCGGCATCCATCTGGTCAACTTTTACCTGCAAAAGCGTACGTACATTCGTATCAAGCGTTGTTTCCCAAAGCTGGTCAGGATTCATTTCACCTAAACCCTTATAACGCTGGATCGATATACCTTTACGGCCAATGGCTAAAACTGCTTCAAGCAAGGCAAGAGGTGTATGAATGATTTGAGAATTGGTTTTGCGTTGCAATGTGGCATTACCAGTGAATACTGGCGATAAACTTTCTGATAAGCTATGGAGTTTACGTGCCTCTGAGGAAGCTAGAAAATGGCTATCAAGCTCCATGGCATCTGTAACACCGCGCACTTCATGGGTAAATTTCAAGCCACCATCTTCAAGTAAAGAAGCATTCCAGCCTCGTTCAAAATCTTCTTCGCGCGCGTCTAAACGACTAACCGCTTGGGCAATAGCCACATCAGATGGCTTTGTATCAGGCTTTAACAACCCAGCAAGGGCCGCCTGCTCTAACACATTGCGATTATAACGCAGGTGAATATTGTCTATCACCGATTTAAATTCAATGACTTCGTCCAATAAAGCGCGCAAATCAGTCCCGCTACGTGTTTCCCCTTCAACGGTCGTGAAAATTGCTTCATCAACGCCAGTATCAACCAGATAATTCTGGAACTCACGCTCATCTTTAACATAAAGTTCACTATTACCACGCTTCACTTTATAAAGCGGTGGTTGTGCAATATATAGATGACCCCTTGCAACAATCTCTGGCATTTGCCTGTAGAAGAAAGTAAGTAGCAATGTTCGAATATGAGCGCCATCGACATCGGCATCTGTCATGATGATAATTTTATGATAGCGCAGCTTATCTATATTAAAATCATCGCGTCCAATGCCCGTACCAAGCGCTGTAATCAAAGTACCGATTTCATTAGAAGAGAGCATTTTGTCAAAGCGCGCACGCTCAACATTCAAGATTTTACCACGCAAGGGTAAAACAGCTTGGAATTCACGAGAACGTGCCTGCTTTGCAGAACCACCCGCACTATCACCCTCCACTAGGAAGAGTTCAGATTTTGCAGGATCTCTTTCCTGACAATCGGCCAACTTGCCGGGTAAATTAGAAATATCTAATGCGCCTTTACGCCGAGAAAGCTCGCGTGCGCGTCGTGCTGCTTCCCTAGCTGATGCAGCTTCGCAGACTTTATGAATAACGGTTTTCGCTTCGCTCGGATTTTCTTCTAGCCATTTGTTCAGCGCTTCATTGACAACACTTTCAACAACAGGCCTTACCTCGGAAGAAACCAGCTTATCTTTTGTTTGCGACGAGAATTTTGGATCAGGGACTTTTGCTGATAAAATAGCGGTTAGCCCTTCACGCGCATCATCACCCGTTAAATTGACTTTTTCTTTTTTCAATATGCCGCTTTGCTCAGCATAGCCATTAATTTGACGCGTCAACGCTCCTCTAAAGCCAGCTAAATGAGTACCGCCATCGCGCTGAGGAATATTATTTGTAAAACACATAACATTTTCATGATAGCTATCGTTCCACCAAAGAGCGACTTCAACAGTAACGCCATCTTTTTCACCTGAAAGCGTTATCGGCGCCTCAACAAGAGCGGTTTTATTTCGATCTAAATATTCCACATAAGCTGCCAAACCGCCTTCATACAACATCACCTCTTGCTTAACTTCCGCATCTCTTTCATCAGTTAAAACAATTTCAATGCCAGAATTCAAAAAGGCTAATTCCCTTAGCCTATGTTCTAAAGTTGTGTAGCTAAAGACTGTTTTTGTGAATGTTTCTTCAGAAGGCAAGAAGCGTACGGACGTTCCTTTTTTGCCTTCAGCAGACCCTAACATTTCAAGAGCCCCTTGGGAAACACCATGGCAAAAACGCATAAAATGACGTTGCCCATTACGGAAAATTTCAAGATCTAGCTCTTTTGATAAAGCATTAACAACAGAGACCCCAACACCATGCAAGCCGCCTGAGACTTTATAAGAATTTTGGTCAAATTTACCGCCGGCATGCAACTGCGTCATAATCACTTCTGCAGCTGAAATACCCTCTTCTTCATGAATGTCAGTTGGGATACCGCGACCATTATCGGTGACAGTAACAGAGCCATCAGCATTTAATGTAACAGTAACACGATCACAATGACCTGCAAGAGCCTCATCAATCGCATTGTCCACAACTTCATACACCATATGGTGTAGCCCTGAACCATCATCCGTGTCCCCAATATACATGCCGGGTCTTTTACGGACGGCATCCAATCCTTTTAGAACTTTAATACTTTGAGCGCCATAGTCTGGGTTATCAGGTAAATTTTGATTTTCATCCGTCATAAAAGGGGTATCCGAATCATGTAATTTCAAGAGAATATAGTAGCAAAATTATTTCTCTTTGTCAGATTTGAGCGCAAATTAGTGCTTCTAATCAGTGGAAATCTTTCCCATCTCATCGAGGAAAAAGAAAATCTTATCCTCATGGGCAATTTCAAAGACATCTTCATCGGTTCCTGTCATCCAAACTTGTAATTTTGTTTGACTGAGCCTTTCAAATAAAGCGCGCCTGCGATGCTTATCTAAATGGGCTGCAACTTCATCTAACAAAAGAATACGACTGGCTTGGGTTTGTAAATTCTCTAACAATTCCAACTGCGCAAGCAATAAACCAATGAGCAGCGCTTTTTGCTCGCCTGTGGAACAAAGCCGAGCCTCAGTTGATTTAGGCCCATGCCAAAGAAAAAAATCCGAGCGATGCGGCCCTGATGCAGTGCGGCCTATATCTTTATCTAATGCCCTTTCCTCAAACAAACGCTTACGATATCGATCTTCTAAAGCTGTTAACGTATCGCCCTCATTGATATCAGCTTCTATTGTCCCTTGTAGCACCATTTTTGCCCAAGGAAAAATGGATTGAGGCATAACATCATCTGACTGCTGCGATGCCATCATGATATGGGATAGTTTTTGCACATGGTTATGGCGCGCCAATGCGATTGCAATGGCATGATTGGCCATCATATCTTCTAAACTATCTAATATTGTTTGATTTCGGCCGCCCATCTCAAGGGCTTTATTGCGTTGACGCATGGCTTTTTCATATTGAGACAGATTATAAGCATGTCCTGCTTCTATGGTTGTAACCCACCGATCTAAAAAACGACGTCTATCTGCTGATGGCCCTGTGAATAGACCATCCATAGCAGGAATGAGCCACAGCATTCTAATATGCTCTAATAAGCTATTTTGCTTAGCGCACTTTTTGCCATCAATCTTAACTTCCCGCGAGAGATTTTCTTTCAGCAAAGCTTGCGGGGAAATACCTGTGCCTAATTTAATATCTACATATTCACTATGCAGTAATGCAGATACAGCCCAAGCTCCGTCAGAGCCATAGGTGGCAACTTCTTGCATCGCAGCGCGTCTTAACCCTCTACCGGGGGCAAAATAAGAAATTGCTTCTAATATATTTGTTTTCCCGCTACCGTTTGGCCCGATAAAACAAATAATCTGCGCTTCTGTATTCAATCGCGCATGCTTATGATTACGATAAGATGTGAGCGTTAAATGCTTAATCACAAAGCGCTATCTCATTAAACGCGCATTGGCATTAGCACAAAAATAGCTGTTGGATTATCTGGATCTTTGACGAGAGTTGGCGCCGTTGGGTTAGAAAAGTAAAACTCTGCATTTTCACAATCAAGCTGGGTTGCGATATCAAGAAGATATTTTGCGTTAAAGCCAATTGTAATTGGTTCTGCAGGATAGGATACTTCTAATTCATCTGTTGCGCTTCCGCTTTCTGGGTTCACAACACTTAAAGTCAATTTATTGGCTTCAATCGCCAACTTTACCGCACGTCCTCTATCTGGTGAAATCGTAGCAACCCGATCAACTGCCCTTGCAAAAACTTCACGGGGTAATTCAAGCATATGATCATTATCATAGGGAATAACGCGCTGATAATCTGGAAATGTTCCGTCAATTAGCTTTGTTGTCATTACTGCTGATTTAATTGTGAAGCGCATTTTTGCTTGTGACATATCAATGGCAATATTATCATCAGCTTCTTCAAGTAGTTTTTGCAATTCTTGAACAGCTTTTCTAGGAATAATAACACCGGGGATATCTTCCGCACCAGAGGGAATAGTTACATCCATCAGCGCTAGGCGGTGACCATCTGTTGCCACGCCGCGAAGAACATCTTCACCATCTTTATCAGATTTATGAAAATATATACCATTAAGATAGTAGCGCGTTTCTTCTAAAGAAATTGCAAATTGCGTTTTCCCTAAAATTTTTGCCATATCAGTGGCTGGAATTTCAAAACTATGGGAGAAGTCATCTTCAGAGATAGAAGGGAATTCTTCTCCATCAAGCGTCTGTAGGGAAAACTCACTTCGCCCTGCACGCATTGTCATTTTTGTTTCATTACTATCCGTCTCTAATTCAACCGTAGAACCATCTGCCATTTTGCGGACAATATCATGTAACAAATGGGCTGACACAGTTGTTGTGCCATTAGAATGAATAGTTGCAGCAATTGTCTCAACCATCTCAAGATCAAGATCAGTGCCTTTGATTGTTAGCGCCCCTGCTTCAGCAGATAAATAGACATTATTTAAGATAGGAATAGTATTCCGTCTTTCAACAATTCTTTGCACACGGCCAAGCGCCTTGATCAAATGGGTTTGTTCTACTACAAGCTTCATTTTTGCCTCACCATCCGTTTTCACGGCTTTATTTATAGCGTAGGGACTATATTATATATCCCATTTAGAATTAGAGAAAGTGCACATTAATACACAGTATTATGCATTTGCAAGGCTTGTCGTTAAAATTGCGCTAAAAAGGCCTGAATATCGAATAAAGTTAAGCTGGCTATCCCCAACTTTCCATCTTCAACTTGAAAATTATAAGCAATTCCATTATCAAAACCCGCTAAATTGGCTTTTTGCGGCTTCACAAAAAACATAAGCGGGGCAAATATAGGCGGTAATTTCGCCTTATTTGCAATATTAAGCGTTGCAACACCTTCAGGCGGCTGGCTTTGCGTAAAAAACAAATCACCTGTAACACCATAACTTTGATTTTGTTCTGCATATAAGGCTTCATTAATCGTCAATTTTAAATCACTATGCAGCCAATTTCTTACGGGCTTGATTGACTGAAGCTCGGCATTATTAATCGCATTGGATAGTTTAATATTTGCAAAAGCAAAAGGAGCTTGCAAATTATTTGGTCTATGAGCAGGTTCTAATAGCTCTTCGGCCCATTTTGAAGGAGCAATACTCTCACCGGCAACTGCTTCTTCTGCACCAATTGCAATATTATCTGCACTAACAAATAGATCAATATCTGTGCTTGATTGGTGTGCTACCCTTGCATGAAGTTCAAACTTTTGAGCGGATAACGCATTTGGAATAGACATAAGCCCTGTTTGCTTCATTGTAATTTGAGACAACACAAGATCAAGCTTTCGCAAGCTTGTTTTCTCTTTTCTTAGACTCATGGAAGCTTGATCAAAGCCTACCTCAAAAAGAGCGCCCGTTGGCCCTTTAATCGTCATCGGGCTTTTAAACTGCGTAATGATGTGATTTTCATCCCATGCCATTGCAACAAATGTTATGCCTGAAAATTGAATTTGATTATAATCCCCAGAACCAAGGGAAAAGTGATCGCATCGAAGCTCATGGCGGAAGGGAAAGCCCCCCCATTTTGGTGCACTGCATCTAAAGCCTGCCTCATCTGCCAACTGCTGCTTTTCATACTTTATATATGCCTGCTGCAATTTATGATGACTATAATACCAAAAACCGCACCAAGAAGCACAAATTGTAAGAACAAATAAAATAATCCTTAAGGCAAATTTTGCAGGTGAAATCATATTAATAATCCTAAGTTGGATTTCGTTTTGAAAAAATAAATAAATGCCATATTATGCTGGTAAAGAAACAACTAGGTGCGGAGAGTTACATGCATAAATTAGATTTACCCCCTGTATGGCTTGGCTTATGTATCACTCTTTCTTATCTTTTTGCAAAATATTTTCCCATTTTTAGCTTCAAAAATAATGTAAGTGACTTTATCGCCTATTTTTTGATAATAATAGCTATCATTATTGCACTCTGGTCTGTTTATTTTTTCGCAAAAAATAAAACGCCAATTGAGCCTAAAAAAACGCCTAAAACATTAATCATTCAAGGCCCTTTTAAAATTAATCGCAACCCCATCTATACGAGTTTATTAATAATATATTTTGGCATTGCCCTGAAATTTGGTGCACTATCTGCTTTTGCCCCTGTTATTCTATTTCCGATTATCGTGACAAAACGTTTTATTATTGAGGAAGAAAAAACCCTATTAGCAATTTTTGGAGAAGAAGGTGCAAACTATATTAAGAAGACGAGACGCTGGTAATTAGGAACAGTATCTATTTGTGCAGAACAGACTAAATATCATATCCTGAGCCTACATATATTATAGCCTATCCATAGCCATGAGCTGATGAAACTGTTCACAAGCAGAAAAAGAGCCGCTATTTATTGCCGCTTCATCCAACTTATATAGCCTTGGTGTCGTGTAAATAATTTTTGGTAATTTCACTTGTTGATATTTTTCAGCTTGAAACTGCTTTATTCTTTTAAATAAGTGCGGCGTAAGATGGCAAATATCTTGCTCCATATTTATTTGATATTTTTGATAATGCTTCTTTGCCTGATAAGCTGAAACAGAAAATTGAAAATATTGCCTCTTCATAAGCAGCACAACAGCTTGAAACGCCTGCTCAGATAATATCTCTGCCATAATTTGACTTATTTGCGGCAAATTTTGAATATTTCTCCACCCTTCGATAAAATCTGGTGCTTGCCCAAATATTTCTTGAAATGCTGCCCATTGCGCTAATAATTCTATTTTTAACGCATCCCTATCCAAAAGGCCTAACCAAGCATTACAGCTAAAATGTTCATGGGGTAAAAAGCAACCATTTGGGAAATGAGCCGATAAGGGCTTGAATATTTTACTCGACAAAATAAATGCCAATCCAATCTCAAGGGATGGGTTATTTTGTTTTGATCTTATCAATGCATGATAATCTTTTTCTAATCGCTCTGAAAAAGCGAAACAAGAAACAGCATCAATGCGATTATTTTTTATCAAATGCAAAGCAGCAGCATTATAGTCTGCATGAACGCCAAAATGACTTGATATAATTTTCATTAATTGAATTAGCCTCAATATTTGGCATTAAAAATATAATTTCTAGGCTCAGGACATGATTGTTTAGTCTATTCTGCACCAATAGATTTTCACTATGAACAGGAAAAAAGTGTAGGAACTACTGGTAATTTCAAGCTTTTTTGACGTATTCATCGTGTAAATATGTGGTGCCGCCCATGCGGTTTAAGTTAAAAATGACTTTGAGCTAAAAGCATAATTTGTCAAAAATAAAGTTTCAACAATAACAATAATATTCTTTCACTTTATTTTTATCCACTCAATACTTTAATTCAGACAGAATTGAACAAAATAATCACGTCCTGAGCCTAACTTCATTGCCAAATATGACTAAAAAGAAAACAAAAAAATGAAAAAAAACAAAAATTTTACAAATCTTAGTAACAATTTAGCAAAATCTTCAGGCTCTCTTAACCCCATTTGTTTAATCTATGCGTGAGATTTTGTGCACTTAATAATTAGACTAAGGACATTTTTAATGGATGAGTTACTTTCCGAGTTCTTTTCTGAAACGATTGAAAGCCTTGAAGTTGTTGACGTTGAACTTGTAAAATTTGAGCAAGACCCAACGAATATTGCTGGACTTGATAAAGTATTTAGACTGCTTCATACGGTTAAGGGAAGTGCTGGCTTTTTGGGCTTAGATCGCCTAGGCAAATTAGCACACGCTACCGAAAACTTAATTGATTGTTTCCGTGATGGTGCAGAAGTTACAGATTCTCTTGTGTCTTTAACATTAGAAGCGATTGATAAATTCAAATGGATTTTAGAAAAGCTTGGTGATAGCGGTGAAGAGCCAGAGGGCGATGATCAAGAGATTATCGACCAGCTTAATGCTATCTCAGATGGGCTTCGTGAAAAATTAGACGCAGGCAAGCCAGGAACAGTTTCACTAAACCCTGAAGATGATGAAGAAATTCAAAAGCTTATTAAAGAGTTGCAAGGGCAAGAAACTAGCTCAAGTCAGACTCAGGTCAATCTTGTAGACGAAGTACCTGCTGAAAATACGGTAAAAACGGAAGCAAGTGCAGAGCCAATAAAACAAGAAGAAGAAAAAGCTGAAACAAGCGCAAAGAAAGCGCCTGAGACTAAAGCTGATAAGGCAGAAGCAGCTAGCACAGAAAGTAAAGGTCTTAAATCAACCTCAATTCGTGTCAATATGGATACGATTGAGCATCTCATGACTATGGTATCAGAGCTTGTTTTAACACGAAATCAATTAATTGAAATTGTTCGCCAACAAGACGATAACCATTTCAAAGCACCGCTACAGCGCCTTTCTAACATTACTTCAGAATTACAAGAAGGGATTATGCAAACACGCATGCAGCCTATTGGTCATGCATGGCAGCAAATTCCAAGATTAATTCGCTCGTTAAACCAGCAGCTTAATAAAAATATTCAAATTGAGATGATTGGCGCTGAAACCGAACTTGACCGGCAAGTTTTAGAGCTCATAAGAGACCCTCTAACGCATATGATTCGGAATTCGGCTGACCATGGCGTCGAAGACTCAGAAACACGCATAGCAGCTGGCAAGACACCAGATGGTAAAATTACTCTAAGCGCTCATCATGAAGGTGGGCATATTATTCTGTCTATTGCAGATGATGGTCGAGGCATTCCAGTTGAAAAAGTAGCAGATAAAGTTGTGAGATCAGGCTTAGCAACAGAAGCTGAACTGGCGCAAATGAGTGACAGCCAAGTATTACGCTATATATTTGAACCAGGCTTTACAACAACAAGCGAAGTCAGCTCTGTATCTGGCCGCGGTGTTGGCATGGATGTTGTTCGAAGCAATATTGAATTAATTGGTGGCAGCATTGATGTGTCGTCAAAGCTAGGCGTCGGCACAAGCTTTATTATTAAAATTCCGCTTACTCTTGCTATTATCTCTGCCCTAATTGTTCAGGTTGGGGACAATCGCTTTGCTATTCCGCAAACAAATGTTGATGAGCTAGTTAGAGCGCAAGCAAACTCTGAGCATCGCATTGAAACAATTGATCAAACACGCGTGCTGCGCTTAAGAAATCGCCTTTTACCTCTGATTGATTTAAGCGGCATTCTGAGAATGAAATCTGATCAAGAACTAAATGATAAAAATGAGAATGAAGGCTTTATCATTGTTGCGAATGTTGGCAATCGCTTATTTGGGATCATAGTGGATGCTGTATATCACACGGAAGAAATTGTGGTGAAGCCACTTTCAGGGCCATTAAGAGAAATTGACTTTTTCTCTGGCAATACTTTGTTGGGAGATGGAAGTGTTATTTTGATAGTTGATATAAACGGCGTTGCTAAACATGTCGGCAGCTCTGCAAGCATTGAGACAGATGATCTTGCCAAAATTTCAGATGGAACAGATCTAGATGTTAGCACTTCTTCTATGCTTGTCTTTACCGCTGGCAGCAATGAACCTAAAGCAGTGCCATTGGCTATCGTCACACGCCTAGAAGATATTGAAGTGGATCGAATTGAATCATCAAGCTCAGGAGATGTTGTCCAATATCGCGGACGTCTTATGCCTCTGGTTTATGTTAATGAATCGGTTAAGATGCTTGATAAAAAGGCTTATCATGTTCTTGTCTTTTCTGATGGAGATCGTAGCATGGGGCTTATTGTCGATGAGATTATGGATATTGTTGATGATTCATTTGAAGTTGAAATCGGATCTGATGAACCTGGCGTATTAGGCTCTGCAATTATTGACAGTAAAGCAACTGATATTATTGATGTTACGCATTATGTAGGCATTGCATTTAGTAATGAAAATGTTAAGTCTGAATGGGGTCATGAAGCACAAGCAAGATCAATATTATTTGTTGACGACAGTGTATTCTTCAGGGAAATGCTTCCGCCAGTACTACGTGCAGCAGGCTATGCTGTAACGGTTTGCGATAGCGCTAAAGATGCCCTTACCTTAATGGAAAATGGTGGCAAATTTGACGTTATTGTGTCTGATCTTGAGATGCCAAGCATGGATGGCCTTGAATTTGCGCGTGTCATTAAGTCAAACCCGAATTATAACAAAATTCCTATGATTGCACTAAGTTCATTCACAGCACCTGCTGCTTTAGCAAAATGTAAAGAAGTAGGCTATATAAGCCATGTAGCTAAATTTGATCGCCACGGGCTTATTTCATCTTTATTTGAATCAATTTCTGGAACAGGAGTTGCAGCATGAGTTCTAATGTAGACTATTCAATCATTAATCAATATGCCGTTGATGGCATCTGTGAATATGTAACTGTACGCGTAATGGATCAGCTTTTTGGTATTCCTATACGCCAAGTTAGGGAAGTATTCACACCTGATTCAATTACCGACGTCCCCCTATCTGCTTCTGAGATAGCTGGCGTTCTTAATCTACGCGGCATGATTGTCACTGCAATTGATATGCGCGTACGTTTAAAATTGCCACCACTGCCTGTAGGAGCAAACTGTATGGCAGTTGGCATTGATGATGGTCAAGAATCTTATTGTTTATTAGTAGACAGCGTTGATGAGGTCATGCGCTTACCCGTTGACAGTTGGGAGCAAGCTCCTATCACTTTAGATGATTCATGGGCAGAAATATCCGCAGGCGTGCATAGGCTAGACCGATCTTTACTAGTCGTTGTTCAGGTCAAAAATGTATTAAATTTCTCAAAAAATGCCGCTTAGAAATTATATATGAACTTTTTATTATGAATTTAGATTTATAATTCATAACCAGATTAAAGTAGAGAGAGCATTATGAAGCACTTCCTTGTTGTAGATGACAGCACAGTAATTCGTAAAGTTGCGAAGAAAATATTAGAAAATCTAGACTTTGAAACTAGCGAAGCAAACAATGGTCAGTCTGCCCTTGAATATTGCGAGCAAAGAATGCCAGATGGTATTATATTAGACTGGAATATGCCTATTTTAGATGGCATTGGTTTTTTAAAGCGCTTAAGAAACTTACCAAATGGCGATCACCCTACAGTAATTTTCTGCACAACTGAGAATGATATTCAACGCATTTCAGAAGCAATACAAGCTGGTGCAAATGAATATATTATGAAGCCATTTGACACAGATATTTTCCATGGAAAGCTCAAGCAAGTTGGTATGGTTTAATATTTTTTATTAAAAAAATATGCAATTTTTTTTCAAATTAAATACATAACTTAACTTATTATTTTATAAATTCATATATATTTTAAGGAAACTAAATATAATATAATTATAATTATGAGTTTAAATAATGAAAAAATCAGGCAGCGCTGTCACATATTTTAATCAGCCCAATAGCTCGCCTAATAAAAATAACGGCGATGTTATCAATGTCGTTCTTGTTGATGACTCATCTGTTGTAAGGTCTGTTTTATCTAACTGGTTTATTGAAGATACTGAAATACAACTCTCAGGTATTTATACTGATGGTCAAAAATTAGTAGACGCCCTTCCTTCGCTTAAAGCTGACATCATCATTTTAGACATTGAAATGCCTCGAATGGATGGCATAACGGCGCTTCCCCATATTTTAAAAGCAATGCCAGATGTCGATGTTATTATTGCTTCTTCTCTTTCAAGAAGAGGGGCAGAAATAACAATGAAAGCCTTAGAAAAGGGTGCAAAAGATTATATTGCGAAACCATCTGTTGGCCATCGGTCTGATATTCGCGAGCAATTTCAAAATGATTTAATTTCTAAAATCAAACTTTTATACTCAGAAAAAAAATCTAAGCATAATAAAAAATTGAGAAGCAACAGCTTTAAATCTTTTAATAATAGTGATCGAAAAACACTTCAGCCTACCGATACAAAACTTAGCCGTAAAAATAATGCTTTAAAAGATAATGCAACAAGCAATATGATTAAAAGCAAAGAGAACCCTCCGGTTTCATCAAAACCAGTTCTTAAAAGCCCTGTTGCTATCAAGTCACCCTCAATATCAAACCTAAAGATATATTCAAAACCTGATATCATTGTTATTGGAAGCTCTACGGGCGGGCCAACAGCTTTAGTTGAACTTTTTGAAAATATCTCGGCTGTTATAGATACAACCCCTATTTTAATTGCTCAACATATGCCTCCTATGTTCACTCAAATTATGGCTGAGCATTTAGCGCGAACATGTAAAAGGCCTGTATTTGAACCAAGCGATGGTGATTTCTTAAGCCCTGGAAAAGCGTATGTCGCGCCAGGCGGCAAACATATGGGAATTGTGCAAAAAGGGGCTAGGATTGCAATTGAGATTAATGAGAACCCCCCTATAGCCCATTGCAGACCATCGGTAGATTATCTATTTAAAAGTGTTGCTGCTATATATGGCTCAAATACATTAGGTATTATTTTAACAGGCATGGGGTCTGATGGTGCCGAAGGAAGTTTAAATATTAAAGAAAAAGGTGGTGAGATCCTTGTTCAAGATAAAGAAAGCAGTGCCGTTTGGGGAATGCCTCATGCTGCTTGCACAATTGGAGCTGAACCTGAGATTTTGACGATAGCCGAAATATCGAACCACTTAAACCTTAATCGAAAAGTGAATGCATATGAGCCTAGAGCGCGTACAATATCTTTGTAAGATTGTTGAAGATAAGGTTGGATTGCACCTTACAGATGACAAAATGTATCTCGTCGAGACACGGCTTGCTCCTGTCTTGGAAAAGCACGGCTATGCAAATCTCGAAAGCTTAGACAGAGACCTTCGGATTGGTGCATGTCAAACAATTGTTACAGAGGTAGCGGAAGCTTTAGTAACACATGAAACCCTCTTCTTTAGAGATACCTATCCTTATACCTATTTAGAAAAATTATATATACCTGATATTATTGGTAGAAACGCAAAAAGCAAACATATTCGGATCTGGTGTGCCGGAGCCTCAACCGGTCAAGAGCCCTATTCACTTGCGATGTTGATCAGAGAAAAATTTCCTGAACTTCATGACTGGCGTATTGATTTTTTTGCCACCGATGTATCAAGCCAGGTTATCGAAAAAGCAGAGCAAGGTATTTTTTCACATTTTGAAATACAACGCGGCCTGCCCGTAGATTATGTATTAAAATATTTTGAGAGCCAAGGTAAAACTTGGCAAGTCAAGCCTGTCATTCGTAATATGATCTCATTTCAGCAACAAAATTTGCAAAGCTTCAACTCCTATCATGATAATATTGACATTCTGATGTGTCGTAACGTCATGCTCTACTTCCAGCCTGGTTTTAGAAGAATGATTATTGATGAATTTCATAATTCACTTAAAGAAAAAGGAATTCTTATTCTTGGCAACACTGAAGCATCCATGAGTAATCGCCAAGATTTGATTCCTGCGCTTAATCAAGCTGGTATCTTTATCAAGGCATCTGCTGCACTGCAGCAAGCCTCTTAATCAATTTATATTAAGCATTATTCGGTCATTTTTTTAAAAACTTAATTTTTATTTTAATAAAAATTAATTATATTTACCTTCATATTTTTTAATATTTATACCCGTTTCTTTATAAAAAAATAAAATCTCCACAGAGCATATCAATTTAATCTATTGATATATATAGATAAAACTATTTTATTAAAAAAAATTTTTAAATTTAATAAAAAGCTACTGACAGAAGTACACCAAATCACTTAAGCTCAATTTATGTAAAGATTTAAACGTAGTTACGTTTTGTTAATAAATTAACTTTATTTTTGTTAACGTTTAATAATCAGTGTAGCGCTTTAATGCGCTGAAGCCCTTTTATTAGGGCTAACTTCAAAATGATAAGGAAACCAGAATGCGTGTTCTGCTAATTGAAGATGATGGCGCTACTGCCCAAAGTATTGAATTAATGTTAAAGTCTGAGAGCTTTAATGTTTATTGTACAGATCTTGGTGAAGAAGGTGTCGACCTAGGCAAACTATATGATTATGATATCATATTACTTGATCTTAACCTGCCAGACATGAGCGGATATGAAGTGTTAAAGACACTCCGTGTTGCAAAAGTTCAAACGCCAATTTTAATTTTATCGGGCCTTGGCGGCATTGAAGATAAAGTTAGAGGCCTAGGTGTTGGCGCTGATGACTATATGACAAAACCATTCCATAAGGATGAGTTAGTCGCTCGTATCCATGCCATTGTTCGTCGCTCTAAAGGACATGCACAGTCTGTTATTAATACTGGCGATCTATGTGTGAACTTAGATACCAAAACAGTTGAAGTTGATAGTCAACGTGTTCACCTCACAGGCAAAGAATATCAAATGCTTGAACTTCTTTCTCTTCGTAAAGGCACAACGCTGACAAAAGAAATGTTCTTAAACCACCTTTATGGCGGCATGGATGAACCAGAACTCAAAATTATTGACGTCTTTATTTGTAAGCTTCGTAAGAAATTAGCAAATGCCACTGGCGGCAAAAATTATATTGAAACCGTTTGGGGTCGCGGCTATGTTCTTAGAGATCCTGATGAAGCAGTTTCAGAAGAATATGCATAATTTATATTTAAATAATTACAAATAAAAAAAGCTCGGCTCGTCCGAGCTTTTTTATTATTATAAAAATTCATAGATAAGCCTAAAAATTAATTTTTTTCTATTAGATAAGTATATAAACAGTCTTCTTACTATGAAGGGCAATTCAATGAAGATTACAATTTCAGGCGATTTAGGCAGCGGCAAATCAACAATAGGCAAAGCATTAGCACAAGCTTGGAATTATAATTTTTATTCTACAGGTGATATATTTAGAAAGCTCTCTTCAGAGCGTGGCTTAGATATTTTGCAAGCAAATAAGCAAAGTGAAGAAGATCGCAGCCTCGATGATGCTGTTGATGATTTGTCCAAAAAAATTGGAGAGAATGAGAATAATTTTATTTTCGATTCTCGTCTTGCTTGGCATTTTATACCTGATTGTATTTCTGTCTATCTTTATTGCGATATTGATATTGCAGCAGGAAGAATATTTCATGCCGACAGAGGGGATGAACAGACAGATACATTAAAAGATATGATCGCAAGTAATAAAGAGCGACGTGCGAGCGAGTTAAAACGTTATAAAGAGCTATATAATGTTAACCTAATTGATATGACAAATTATGATATTGTACTAGACACAAGTAATAATACGATTGAAGAGCTAACCCAGTGGTTATCAACCGCTATTAATAAAGGGCGCAGGGGTGTTTACATATCCCGGCAAACATTAGAAAAGGCTAGTGACTTCGATATTTTAGCTCATTCCACTCTTTTAAATGCGCGCTATACCCAACAAGGTTGGCAGGTCAATAAAAACCAGCTTAAAGAACTACAAATGAACCGACCTCTCATTCAGGTTGGCATCACCTAAAAATTAGCTCTTTTATTTAGAGCTCTGGACTTAATAAAATCATAAATTACAAAGAGATTTCTTTTAAGCAATTATACATTTTTCTATAATTCATAAGACGAGATTGATAATAGTCTTGCATTCGAACATTTGGTGTAAAAGCTTTTTCTGTTTTTGGCTTTACTGCTATTTGCTCTAATTTTAGATTTAAATAGCCCATAGCAGCAAGACGGGCAGCCCCATAGGCAGGACCGCTTTGTGTATCAGAACATCGCAATATAGTGACAGATAAAGCATCAGCAATTGTTTGCAATACAAAATCACTTTGCGCCCCACCGCCAATCGCAATAATTTCATTCGGCATTGAAAGCACATCTTGCATTGCATCTCTTGCATCACAAAAACTATAGGCTATTGCCTCAACAATTGCCGCCATCATATGTGCGATTGTTGTGCTATTTGATAATCCATAAAAGCCGGCTCGGATATCCATATCATTATGCGGTGTTCTTTCACCTGTTAAGTAAGGAATAAATAAGGGGGTTGCTTCTTTTGACACAGCTTCAGCCTGTTCTAATATCGTCTTAACATCCATATTCACATTGCTTGCAAACCATTGCATCGGAGAAGCGCCGTTTAACATTGCTGCCATTATAAACCAATGCTTTGGCACGCAATGGGCGTAGCTATGCAATGCATTTTTGGCATTTTGTTTATAGCTATCAGTTGTTACAAAAAGCTGGCCTGATGTGCCAAGAGACATAAAGCAATCCCCTTTCGTGACAGCACCAATTCCAACAGCGCCAGCGCCAGCGTCCCCGCCTCCAGCTACAACCGCAACATTTTTGCTTAAGCCCAATAAATTTGTTGCTCTTTGATGAACATAACCTGTGATTTCATGTCCTTCATAAAGCGCTGGCAAAACGCTCTCATCTATTTCTGACAGAGTGCATAAGGCATCAGACCAATCGCGCATTTCTTCATCAAGCCAGAATGTTCCCGCGGCATCGCACATATCGGTTGCAAAATTGCCGCAAAGCTTGAAGCGAATATAGTCTTTAGGTAAGAGTATTTTTCTAATTTTGT
Source organism: Hyphomicrobiales bacterium (assembly GCA_011524605.1). Taxonomy (GTDB): domain Bacteria; phylum Pseudomonadota; class Alphaproteobacteria; order Rhizobiales; family WTKA01; genus WTKA01. The sequence goes on from WTKA01000062.1 coordinate 19,368, forward strand.
TAAAATTCTCAACTTCATGCTCTTTAAGCCACATCAACTTTGGTGCTGTAAAACCTGGCATAGCAACTGCACCTGCAAGGAAAGCAATGTCAGGCATTTGTGATTTCAGCCTTTCACACTGCTGTACACTTCTGCCATCATTCCATAAAATTGCAGGCCGTATAACTTCATTATTTTCATCCAATAATACAGCGCCGTGCATTTGGCCTGAAAGACCAATAGCTTTAACATTTTCCCACTCGCAAATAGATTGGTGCCTAAGGTCATTCATTGCCTTGAGGGTTGCTTGCCACCACTGCTCGGGATCTTGCTCACTCCATAGCTGCTTAGGCGTTTGTAAAGTCAAAGCTTCTTGGGAGGACGCTATCATTTTGCCATCTTCCGAAATTAAAACTATTTTGACGGCAGATGTGCCAATATCAATACCAAGAAACATGAAACCCTCTTCTTGTTGATTCATTAAATTTTTAGATTTTATCTATCTATTATATAAATATAGTTTTTCTTGTTACCTTTTATTAAAGTGCAAGGATTGTTATATGAATATTATCATTGATTTTAAATTAGACAACTAATGTCAGAAATAGGAAAAATGTCTGAAGACCCTTCGCCGATAAGTCGGAAAAATATTGTATCAAAATTTTTAAAAAATACTTCATTAACTTGGCAATGGACTTTATCAAAATTTAGAGCAAGCCCCTCTCAAAGTGCGCGAAATATATTGCAGACTATTTTAAATGATAGCGCTGAAATTACAGATGATTTAACTAGGCAAGAAAGACTGCTACTCAATAATATTCTCGTTTTAAACAAAACACGCGTTGACGACGTCATGATTCCGAGAGCAGATATTGCTGGCCTTGATATTAATACACCCTTAAGCGAGGCTTTATTAGCTTATAAAGAAGCAGGCCATTCTCGCTTCATGATTTACCGCGAAACATTAGATGACCCTATAGGCCTTATTCATATTAAAGACATTATGGGCTATATGGCCTCACAAGATGATGCAATAGCTTCCGAAGAGCATATGGGCTATAAATCAAATAGCATGTTTGGTCATGTTGACTTCTCAACGCCCGTTGGCAAGCTACAACTTACCCGCTCTTTATTATATGTGCCCCCTTCCATGCCAGCTCATGATTTACTTATTCAAATGCAAACGAGTAGAAAACACCTAGCTGTTGTTATTGATGAATATGGCGGGACAGATGGCATTATTTCAATTGAAGATCTTTTAGAAATTGTTGTTGGTGAAATTGAAGATGAACATGACATTGAGGAAAAACCTCAATTAACAATCATTGATGCTGATTGTGTAATCGCTGATGCTAGATTAGAAATCTCTGATTTAGTAGAGCATTTTAACAATCGCTTTGCTGTTGGCAATGATGCGGATGATGTGGATACTTTGGGCGGTCTTATCTTCTCTATTTTAGGCCGCATACCAACCAAAGGCGAGTCTGTTCTTTACTCTAACTATGAGTTAGAAGTCCTTGATGTTGATGTGAGGCGTATCAAGAAAATCAAAGTTTCAAGCATCAAATCTAAAAAAAGCGAAAGGCGCTTGCAGAAGCAAGCTAAGAAACATTCTTCTATTTCAGAGATGACACTTAGCGAAAAAAAAGCTATATCTTCTCATAATGAAATTGATCAAGAGCATGATGAAGATACGAATATCATTGAAATGCCAATACATGATAGACCGTCCGTTGCAAATGAATAGAATGGGAATTTAAATGGTTAAAACAGAAGCAAAAGTAAGTTTTGACATTAAATTTCCTAAAAAACTCTGGCAATCTAGCTTGCTTATGCTGTGCGCTGGCGCTCTTTTATCTTTTGCTTATGCCCCCTACCATCAGTCTTGGATTAGCTTTATCAGCTTTTCTTTGCTTGCATGGGGATATATTGATTTAAAATTTTCTGATACGCCCCAAAATATCTATATTTTTATCAGAGGTTGGTTCTTTGGGCTTGGTTTTTTTAGTGCAAGCTTACATTGGATTTATGAGGCCTTTCTTGTTGATGCCAATCAACATGCATGGATGATCCCCTTTGCGCTTATTTTCTTTTGTGGAGGCCTCGCGTTATTTTGGGGTATAGCCTTTACACTTAGCACGAAACTATGGCGCCGTGTAAAATGGGAGTGGACAGGCTTTGGCTTAATGATTTTAGCTGCTAGCTTTGCCTTATTAGAATTTTTCAGAGCAACTCTGTTTACAGGCTTCCCTTGGAATCCCATTGGTTTTAGCTGGGGGCCTGGTTTTCTAGTCATGCTAGGCAATACTCCCCGTCCGATCACAGATTTTGCTGCTGTGCTATTCTTCAGCTGGCCTGTGGTTATGTTTTTTAGAAGCTATTCTTATAGAAACCGTATCATGACCTTGCTGATGCTTATTAGCCTTAGCCTAATTATTTCCCATTCAATTTATGTAAGAAAAAACCCAAAAATAATTGCTGATACACAGCAAAAAGCAGTTATTGTTCATATGATCCAGCCTGCCATTCCACAGGTTGAAAAATGGCAGCCTGAACTACAAAAGCGCAATTTTGATATCTTATTAAACGAGACAAAAACCAGCCTATCAAAAATAGATGCTTCTCATCAAGATAAACCAGCTCTTGTCATATGGCCTGAGGCAGCAGTTCCTTTTGATATTTTTCAGTCTCCCATAGCGCTTGAAGCAATCAAACAGCTTCTACCTGAAAACACGATATTAGTTGCAGGTTTTGTACATAGTAAGATTGATAGCAAAGGCGAAAAACAAAATTATAACTCGATCTTCGCCCTAGATCACGAAGCTGAAATTATTGCGCAATATGATAAAACAAAGCTTGTGCCTTTTGGAGAGTTTCTACCCTTTGAAAAAGATTTAAATAAGCTTGGCTTGTCTCCTATGGCAAAAGGCTTTTCTGGCTTCACTGCAGGAAAACAACATAAGCGACTAACCTTGCCAGCACCCTACCCTAGTATTGTCCCGCTGATTTGTTACGAAACAATTTTTGAAGGCTATGGCAAACAAAAGGGCAATTCTGAAACACAGCACCCGCAGCTTGCAGTCGTTGTAACAAATGATGGATGGTTTGGTACGTCAATTGGACCAAAACAGCATTTATTTGCCTCACAAGTTAAATCAGTTGAATTGGGCATGCCTATGCTGCGTTCTGCCTATACAGGTATTAGCGCTGCTATTTCTAAAAATGGCAAAGTGATCGCTGATTTACCCACCAATGAAAGAGGCTCTATGCAGCTCATTTTCAAAAATAATCAGCTCTTTTTACTTCAGGAATAATGAGATAACTTCTCTTATCAACCTTCATTCTTGACAATATTATCGAGCATTTTTGTGCTGACAAGACGCTTCATAACCCCCATCACATGGGTTGGTTTTGTAACCTTATAGCGCGCTTTAGGTTTAGGGCTAATGAGAGCATGGCGAATTTTATCTGTTACATACTCTGGCCCAAGCGTATATTTTGATGCTCTGCCTTTTTTATTAAGGCGGGCGATTTGCTTTTCATAGTCTAACTTATGGGCGCTATTTTCTGGATGAATATATTTTCTAAAATAGGGAATTGAGTTTTCACGAATTTTAGATGTGATAGGCCCTGGTTGGATCAGTGATATTTTTATTTGGCTATCTCTCAATTCAAGACGCATGCAATCTGTTAGCCCTTCCAATGCAAATTTACTTGCGACATAAGCCCCCCTATATTTCAGCCCTAAAAACCCTAAAATAGAACTGATATGAATAATACGGCCGTGATTGTTTTGACGCATATGAGGAAGAACTAAATTTGTCAGATGATGCCACCCAAAAAAATTTGTTTCAAATTGCTCTTTCAAAGCAGCAACAGATAAATCTTCCACAGCCCCCGCTTGTGCATAAGCACCATTATTCACTAACCCATAAATCGGCTGCCCGTCTTGGACAAGCGTCTCAATACACTGCCCCATGCTATCATAATCGGTGACATCTAATTGATAAGCCGTCAGCCCTTGTGATTTTAATCTTGCAACATCTTCTGCTTTTCTTGCTGTGGCGCATACACGCCACCCCTCTTTATGGAGTTGATGAGCTGCATGATAGCCAATCCCGCTAGAACAGCCCGTGATTAAAATTGTTTGCTTTGATTTATCCATACTCATCTCAAAAAATTGAATGTGTAACGCTTGCCTGATAGGCAGCATCTTATTAAAGTTACTATTAGAAAAGTTTTTAGAGGGTAAATGAGCGATATGGAAATGCAAGCACCAAATACAGGAAAAGACATATCACGCTTAGATCCTGAGAAATTTAAACATCCTCATATTACAGCCAAAGGAGAAAAGCGAGCCTTTGTCGATTTAGAAACGATTTCAACCCTTTGGATCAATACAGGTAGCCTGTGTAATATTGAATGTGCGAACTGCTATATTGAATCAAGCCCCACAAATGATGCCTATGCCTATTTCCCCTTGTCAGAATGCGAGCGCTATCTCAGTGAAATTAAAGATATGGGCTATGAAACAAAGGAAATCGCTTTTACTGGCGGTGAGCCCTTTATGAATAAAGATATAATCCCCATGCTAGAAAGCGCGCTTAAGCTCGGTTATGATGTTCTTGTACTAACAAATGCAATGCAGCCAATGATGCGCCCGCAAATGCAAAAGGGGCTTTTGGCTTTAGCGCAAGAATATAGAACAAAATTAACCCTAAGGGTTAGCCTAGATCATTATACACAAAAGCTTCATGATGTAGAAAGAGGGCCAGCTTCTTTTGATCATGCAATTGCGGGTATGCGTTGGCTTAATGATCATCATATTCAAATGCATGTAGCTGGTCGGAGCTGCTGGAATGAGACAGAAGAAGAAGCACGCAATGGCTATAAACAGCTTTTTTTGAAAGAAAATTTTTCAATAGATGCATTTAACCCAAGCGAAACAGTTATTTTCCCTGAAATGGATGAAAAAATAGATGTGCCAGAAATTACTACGAAGTGCTGGGATATTCTAAGCAAAGAGGCCAGTAGCATGATGTGCGCCTCATCACGCATGCTTGTTTTACAAAAAGGCAAAGCAAAAGCTGAAGTCTTGCCGTGTACTTTACTCGTTTATAATGATGATTTTGTTATGGGAGAAAGCCTTAAATCAGCATCTACATGCTCTCAAGGCAATATTGTAAATGGTACAGTTAAGCTAAACCACCCGCATTGTGCAAAATTTTGCGTACTTGGTGGCGCTTCATGCAGCGCTTAAAGCGATAAAATATCCCCTTGCCGTAAAATTGCTTCGACCTTTGGGGTATAATTGCCATTGTCTTCATGGATAATCAAAGGGGGCAACAGGCTAAGCGGCGCCGCGCTATCCCTTGTAGCTTGAATGAGAACGCGTTTTGCGGCCTTTTCCTGTGATGAGGCTAGGGGTAATATTTTTATTGCACCAAAACGCCCCTTTAATGCGGATAGAATAAGCTCTAATGACTGAACAGGATAAATTAAACTTAAGCTCCCTTTAGCCTTTAGCAGCCAGCAACTCGTTTTTATCCAGCTTTCTATACTCTCTGCTTCTTGCACCATATGCGCTTGGCTTTTATAATCATTTTTAGCTGCTAAGTGAGTTTGCATCGAATAATAGGGGGGATTCATCACAATATGGTGTGCTTGCCCAGGCTTGAGGCCAGCCCCTTCTTTTTCAGCAATAGACCCATAAATATCTGCATGAATGATATCAGCTTCAATCTGATTATGGATGCAATTCTCTTTTGCCAGCAAGCAAATTTCTTCTTCTTTTTCGACTAAAATGAGCTTTTTTAATCTTTCATTATTTTTTTGCAACCGTGCAGCAACGCATAAGCCAACCGTGCCAACCCCTGCCCCCAAATCAATAATATTTTCATTTGATCGAGCAGGGCAAATGCTCGCTAAAAGTACAGCATCCATTCCCGCACGATAGCCATGCTTAGACTGTCGCAATTCCAGCAGACCGCCTAAAAATAAATTTTTTGTATGCTTATGTTCGCAAAAATCCATATTAATACTTTAATCAACACATATTCTACGCTGTGCTTTATCCTATTTGGCATTTACAGCCAAAACACTATATCAAGGATTTAGGGGGAATAAAACCAGCAAGCCAGCCCGTACCAGGAACGATTGCCTGCCAGTTGGCAACATCAAAATCAATAATAGCTAAAGCCGCTGTTGAATATTTTTGAGACAATTCTTCTAGAGCAGACTGCTGCCCTTTTCGTGCTAAAACAGAGGCAACAACCTCAATAGCTGGATTATGGCCAATCACTAATAAAGTTTCTGACGTTCGCCCCAATTGTTTAATTAAAGCAAAAATATCTTGCGCCTCAGCTTCATAGAGCTTTTTTGTAAAATAAACCTCTTGCGCTTCTGGCAGAAAGGGCAAAATACCTGCATAGGTTTCTCTTGCCCGTTGCGCTGTGGAACATAGCACGCTTTGTGGATAAAGTCCTTTACGCGCTATATAAGTCCCAATTTTTTTACAATCTTTCACGCCACGCTTATTTAAAGGACGAGAAAAGTCATCTAAACTTGCATCATCCCATGATGATTTTGCATGACGTAAAAGCAATAAACGTGGCACTATATTTTCCAAATTCTATCATAAAATATTATGATTTATATTTAGCGCAGATTTTATGACTTGCCTATTGTTTTAAACTCAATACCACAATTTTTCATTTCAGATATTTT
>WTKA01000062.1:26172-32623 GCA_011524605.1 Hyphomicrobiales bacterium
ATTTTTAAGATCACGCTCTAATACGATAATTACAGCTGAAGGAAAGGCCTGTGTCCCCGTTAATTGAACAAAGGATGAAAATACCTTACGCGCGCTAGATCGAATATGTGAAACATTTACTTCACTAATCGGATCCATATGCATAAAGTTATCTTGACTTGTATATAGTGTAAGCTGGCGAGAAGAAATTTTACCATTATCATATGAGCGGCTACATTTAATTGTCATGGCTTGCGGCTGATCTGTCACCTCAACAACAATAAACCCGGTTGTTACAAAGTCTTTCGTTACACCAGAAACTGTATATGTACACTCAGATTTTACATTTAAATCTTTTCTAAATAAACCTCGGTAACCACCGACATCAGCAGCAATAACCCTTACAAGCTGCTTTTTGGGCTTACCATCATAAATAGCCATTTTTGCAAGATCAACAACAGGTGTTGTTTGACATGCCGCTAGAAACAAAGCTAGGAAAATAGAAATATATTTAAATAAACGCATAGAAACACCGCTAAGTTGAATTTATTATAATGCATAAAGCATCTTGAAAATAAATATAGTTTATGTATTTTTTAAACACAGATTAATTTGATCAAGATATACTATGAAAACACTCCCTAAATATTTTTTCATCTCTTTTTTATTTACTCTTGCCGCTTGCCAGACAACCAAAATTACAACCGGCTATTATGATCTTCAAGGCAAAACTGAAAAAGAACTCAATCAATCGATAAAAAAACTTGGCCCCATGAACGGCCATGCTTTTGCGGCAGCTGAAATCAAATTTAATCCGCTAACTTTTGATGTCAATGCAACGCCTTTTTTTTGTAAAATGGAAAAGGTTAAACTCCAAGTAATTGCAAAAATCACTTTACCCAGGTGGCCCCAACAATCTGGAGCTTCAGCATCTCTGAAAAAGGGATTTAAGAATATGCAAACCTATGCAAAATGGCATGAAAAACAACATGTAAAAATTGCAGAGGCATCCGCTCAAGCTATGGAAAAGGGCTTGTTATCTATTCCCGCGCAGCAAACATGCCCATTACTGAAAACAAAAATCAAAAGCTATATGAAGAAGTCCATGGCCTTGCATGAGAAAATACAAAAGAAATTTGATTCGGATGAACAAAAAAGACTAAAGGCTTTATTTAAACAATCATAAGCATCAGGATCAGGATTATTTAGTCCATTCTACACTAATAACATTTACACTATGAACAGGAAAAAAATTGCAGTACTACTGGTAGCTTGAAGCTTTTTTGACGAATTCAACGTGTAAATATATGAGCCCATTGGGTTTGAATTGAACAAAATGGTCACGTCCTGAGCCTTGTCAATTTCATAGTAAAAAATATCCCATTTGCTAAAGAAGTGATAAAAAAGCAAATGGGATATCAAGGTATTTTTTAAAATTTAAAGACAAGTTGAAGCGTCAACAGTCTCAATATTCAATGCTTCACCAACAGCTTTATAAGTGAGCTTGCCTTCACAAACATTTAAACCGTTTAGCAAGTGCTTATCATCTTTTAAAGCTTGCTTCCAACCTTTAGCTGCAATTTGGCGCGCATGATTGATTGTTGCGCCATTTAAAGCATATGTTGATGTGCGTGCCACTGCGCCAGGCATGTTAGCAACACAATAATGAACAACATCATCAATGATATAAGTTGGGTCTTGGTGTGTTGTTGCTTTTGAAGTTTCAAAACAACCGCCTTGGTCAATCGCAACATCAACTAAAACACTACCCTTTTGCATCGTTGCAAGGTGGTCTCTAGTGATTAATTTTGGTGCTGCTGCACCTGGAATTAATACTGCTCCAACAACAAGATCTGCATCTTGAATTTCTTTTGCAAGAACTGCTGGTGTTGAACGGATGACCTTAGCTTTAGCACCAAAGTAATTTCTTAAACGTTCCATAACAGTCGTATCACGGTCTAAAATTGTGACATCTGCTTCAAGGCCAACAGCCATTTGCGCAGCATTAAAGCCAACATCACCACCGCCAACAATAACAACTTTTGCAGGAGCAACGCCCGTTACACCGCCAAGTAGAACACCACGACCACCAGCAGATTTATGCAATGCTGTCGCGCCAACTTGTATTGATAAACGACCTGCAACTTGGCTCATCGGTTTTAATAAAGGCAGCGTACCTTTGTCATCTGTAATTGTTTCATATGCAATGCAGATTGCACCTGATTCAAGTAAGTCTTTTGTCTGCTCGGGATCTGGAGCAAGGTGTAAATAAGTATATAAAATTTGGCCTGGGCGCAACATCGCACGCTCTTGAGGCTGCGGCTCTTTAACCTTGATAATCATATCAGCAGCTTCAAAAACTTCTTTTGCAGTGGCTACAATTTCTGCACCAGCTTCAAAATAAACTTTATCGCTTGATCCAATACCAGCACCAGCACCAGTTTCTATAAGAACCTCGTGACCATCTGAAATAAGCTCTTGAACGCTTTCAGGTGTTAAGCCAACGCGATATTCATGATTTTTAATCTCTTTAGGGACGCCAATTTTCATTATATACTCCTTAATCTGTTATTAGTAATAATAGCATTAATTTCCAAAGAATAATTCTCAAATATTCTCTTGATTTTTTATTTTTTTCGTAATATTTTTTAAAAAAAACAGAAAAAGTAAGAATTTTTATAATGATAGATGAAATAGATCGAAAAATAATCGATATCCTGCAAGATGATTGCAATCAAGCCATATCAATAGTCGCGGAAAAAATTAATCTTTCTGTTTCCGCCTGCCATCGGCGCATCTCGATCCTAGAAGAAAAAGGGGTCATTAAAAAATACACCGCTCAAATTGATCCAAAATCTTTAGGATATAATGTTACCTTCTTAGTCGAAGTTAGCCTAGAAAGTCAATCAGATGAAATTTTATCAAAATTTGAGAAAGCTGCCATTTTGCAGCCTGAAGTATTGACTTGCTACCTAACAACAGGAAGTGCAGACTATATTTTAATGGTTGCTGCCAAAGACACCTCACATTATGAGCATATCTACAGGCAAAAAATTGCTACGCTCCCTCATGTTAGTAGAATTCAAAGTTCTCTGATTATGAAACATGTCAAAGAATGGAGAGGCTATCCCGCCCTATAAATTGCTTGATAAAGCCTGACCACAGGCCCAACCAGATGACCAGGCCCATTGGAAATTATAGCCCCCAAGCCAACCAGTAACATCAACGACTTCGCCAATAAAATAAAGCCCAGGCTGTTTTTTTGCTTCCATCGTTTTCGCATTCAGCGCCTTAGTATCCACGCCGCCAAGGGTTACCTCAGCTGTTCGATAGCCTTCTGTGCCAATTGGCTGTAAAACACATTCATGAATTAGTGAGGCAATGCTTTTAATTTTTAAGTTTGATTGATCAGCTAAATTACCAGAAAGACCTGCTTTTTTTATAATTAACTTTGCAAGCTTATTAGGCAGAAGCTTTGCTAACGCATTATCTAAATTTAACTTACCATTTGTATTTCTTAATTTTAATAATTCATCTTCAATATTGATTTCAGTAGCAAGATTAATCTCTATTGCTTCCCCCTCTTTCCAGTAAGAAGAAATTTGCAAAACAGAAGGGCCTGACAGCCCTCTATGCGTAAATAGCAGTCCTTCCTCAAAACTTGTTTTCTTATAGGAGACTTTACTTTGAACGGATATGCCTGATAATGGCGCAAAATCAGCTAAATCATCCTCTGTGAATGTTAAAGGCACTAAGGCAGGGCGAGTTTCAATAAGATTAATATTAAATTGCTCTGCAATCTTATAGCCAAAACTTGTCGCCCCCATTTTGGGGATTGATTTACCCCCCGTTGCTATGACAAGATTAGGAGAAATATATACCCCATTATCCGTTTTTATCACGTAGCAATCATTATCATAGCTGACCTTATCAACATTGATACCCAAAGCTAAGTGGACAGCCTTTTTGTCCATTTCATCTGTTAGCATTTTAATAATTTGCTTTGCACTATCATCGCAAAAAAGTTGCCCTAACGTCTTTTCATGAAATTTTATTTTATGGCTTTTGACTAAATCAATAAAATCATATTGCGTATATCGTCTCAATGCAGAAAGGCAAAAGCGTGGATTTTGAGATAAATAACAATGGGGCTGAATGTCTAAATTCGTAAAATTACATCGTCCACCACCAGAAATGCGGATTTTCTCGCCTACCTTATTTGAATGATCTAGCAATAAAATCTTTGCGTTATTTTTTGCCGCTTCAATTGCACACATAGCGCCTGCCGCGCCTGCCCCGATAATGATTGCATCATAATGATCTTTTGCTTGCATAGACTTACCTATTTCAAATGATTTCGCGGGGTTATAGCCGAGCGCGCTATGAGAAGACAGCCTAAAAATTACTTTAGATCACATCTGCATAATTATTTCATAAAAACAGCCTTTGTTCAGCTTCAGTTCAGGTTCAATCTTCTATTTTTGCTATGGCAATGACGCTATATATTTAAGAAAGGATTGTATAATGAAAAAAATATTATTTTCTGCATTATTATGCACAATTCTTTTCGCCCCACATTTTATAATCATGAATCTTGTTATTGCCTTGGTAGCGATTATTATTTTTAAAATAGCCGCTGTTACTCATCTAAAAAATACTAAAATACTCACTCCAAAATATAATAGAGATACTCATTACCAACCTCAGCATATCGCTGCGAACAATTATATTCGTTGGTTTTATAAGCAATATAGTGCCTACAATGTGCGCATGAATAATTCTTATAAAGAGTTAGTTCATATGAAAATAAATCACTCATTTTGGCACGCAAAACATACTTTAAATATATTATAATTTATATTTTAAATCTAGCGACAAAGACCCCCGCCCTTTCTGCGTCGTTAGTTATTATGCCTGGATCATTATGATCCAGGCATTTTTATTACTGAATATATTGCAAATTTAAATTTTACACTTTAAAGTGTAAAATTGTATTTTATATAGTGTGTATTATGAATATTTTTCAGCTTCTTAAGGTCAACCGAAACATAACCTCTTCTAAGAAGACAAATACAGCTTTTAAGCAGTCTGCACGTAGAATACACCATGTTAGATCTTTAAAATCCTGTTTGCACTATGGTCTTTATATTAAAGACTATCAGGGGCAATTATTATATATTATTGATAAAACGGCACCTAAATGGTCTGTATTTGAAAAATGGCTTCAAAAGCATAATCAGAATAAAAATATTTTACAGCCAAGCAAACAAGACTATTATCAACAAATTGCAAAAGATTTTTCTGCAGAACTGAAATTTTTATCTCGATGGTATTTAAAGAAAAAGTTTCCACATTTTTCATGCGAGCCTATTTTAACAAAGAGCCAAATAATATTTTTAACCTCTCTATTCTTTGTTTTTATTATCTCTATGGTGCTATCTCTAAAGTGGACTGTTCTTTTCATCTCCACCATAGCAACGCTCTGTTTTCTTATTCTTTCAACAACAAGAATTATAGCTGCCACTCAATTTACGAATAAAAAGCACAAACAATCATCAAAAATAATTACATCCATTAACTTACCAAGTTTTACATTGCTTATCCCTCTTTATGATGAAGCTAATGTTCTCCGGCAATTGGTAAAAGCGCTTAAAAATATAAATTATCCAACATCAAAGTTAGAAATATTTTTACTTATTGAAGAGAATGATTCCTCTATGCGTACGGCGCTCGATAAAATCTATCTTCCTTCAAACTTCACCACCCATATCATTCCAAAAGACAAGCTACAAACAAAGCCGAGAGCCTTAAATTATGGCCTTATATTTTCCAAAGGTGACATCATATCTGTCTATGATGCCGAAGATATTCCTGACCCTGAACAACTAAACTTAGTTGCCGATTGTTTTTCAAAAGCAAATACAGAAAAAATTGCCTGTGTGCAGGCTCAGCTCATGATTTACAACGAACATCAAAATTGGCTTACAAAGATGTTCGCTTTTGAATATGATATTTTATTTAAAGCCTACCTCCCTTTTCTTTATAAAATGAAATGGGCTATCCCCTTAGGAGGCACTTCTAATCATTTTAGGGCTGATATTCTAAAAGCTATTGGGGGCTGGGATGCTCATAATGTAGCTGAAGATGCCGATTTAGGCATTCGCTTACATAGGGAGGGCTATGAAACCGCACTCATTGATAGCCAAACAAGCGAAGAGGCATTAACACATTTGCCTGCATGGCTGCGCCAACGTAGCAGATGGCTAAAAGGGTGGATGCAGTCTTATGCAGTTCACATGCGTAATCCTATAGAACTTTATAAAACTGTCGGCATGAACAGCTTTATAGGCCTACAGGTCGTAATGGGCATCATGATTACTTCTATTTTAAGCCATCCTCTTTTTTGCTTCGTCTTCCTTGTTGAACTCTATTATATCATGCAAGCGGTTGAAGATGTTAATAACTATAATTT
>WTKA01000062.1:32723-40053 GCA_011524605.1 Hyphomicrobiales bacterium
CCGGTTAGTGATTTAGAAGCTAAATTTCTTATATTCATAAATGGTAAAATATTATGTCAGACCAGCAATGCATGTAAAAACTATTTTTTTCGTCAAGAAAATCTCGGCTGGATAGAAAAGTACAATCCTCACAAAGTTTTTTTAGGTATAGAAAAACAATATAATATTTTTGCGTTAGGCTATACATGCGATAGCATTACATATGAAACAATATTACCTAAAAATAGCGACCCTATTTCCTTGCGTAGCCTTATCGCGCAAGGCGAAGAAGAGCCGTCCTTTTATGGCATGGCAGCACAAGCAAAAAGCGTCCTGGAATGGCATGAAAATAATCAATATTGCTCATATTGTGGTACACGTTCACACTCAAGTAATAATGGGCGCTTTAGACAATGCCCAAATTGCAGCAAGCAACATTTTCCAAGAACGGATCCTGTCGTTATCATGCTTGGCATCCATAAGGACAAATGCTTGCTTGGTAGGCATCATCATATTCCTCAAATATTCACTTCACTTGCGGGGTTTATAGAGCCTGGCGAAACAATTGAAGCAGCTGTGCGCAGGGAATTAAAAGAAGAAGCAGGCGTTGATGCAACGCGCGTACAATATGCTTGTTCTCAGCCTTGGCCTTTTCCCTCAAGCCTCATGATTGGCGCTTTTGCCTATATCGAAAATCCAAAAATTGAGATTGAAAAAGAAGAGCTGATTGAAGCAAAATGGTTTAACAAAGAAGAAGCCGCAGCCTTGCCTATAAATGAGGGGCAGGAAACAGAGGCATTTATGATCCCCCCTCCCTACACAATCGCCCATAGGCTGATTGCTGCATTTTTAGAAAATAAAACTGATCAATCAATCGAATGAATGCGAATAGAGGTCAGGCGATTGCGCTGCTTTCTTAAAACTTGGAATTTAAACCCTAGAAAGTTAAAAGATTGCCCCTGATTAGGAATTGCCTTCGCTTCATGAATAACTAGCCCTGCAATTGTGTTGGCTTCATCATCAGGCAAGTCAAAGTCACAATTACGGTTTAAATCACGAATAGGAACATCCCCTTCTACAATATAGCTACCATCAGCCTGCTTGATGATACCAATTTTATCCGTATCATGCTCATCCGCAATATCGCCAACAATCTCCTCTAAAATATCTTCCAAAGTGACAAGACCCATCACCTCACCATACTCATCAACCACAAAGGCAATATGCGCTTTGCGGCGCAAATATTCTTTTAATTGATCTGTTACAGGTGTTGTATCAGGCACAAACCAAGGCTCAGAGGCAAGGGCGCGAATGTCCAACTCATTAATCTCAGAACGAATTTTCACAAGCTCTCTTAACACATCTCTTGCGTGAATGACGCCAATAATATTTTCCTGATCGCCCTCGTAAATGGGCATACGCGTATAAGGACTATCTAAAACCCTTTTTACAATATTTTCTGGCGCTTCAGCAATATCAATCGCTACCATGTTTGTGCGATGTACCATTATATCAGAGAGTTCGAGATCTTTAAGATCCAATACGCCGCCTAACATATCCTTATCTTGCTTTACGAACCCGCCTTGCTCATGATGTAAATCAATCGCACCACGCAATTCATCATGAGCCTGCATCATAACTTCACCATCGTCATTACGGCTTATAAAATGAATGACACGGCTAACAAATTGAGTAATCGCCCATGCAAAGGGGCTGAAAAAATTAATGCAGATTTGTAAGGGGCGCGCAACAAATAAAGAAACCCGCTCAGGCTGCTTCAAAGCATAGGTTTTTGGTAACACTTCTGCAAAAATCAACACGAGTAATGTCATAGATATTGTAGCAATCACCACGCCGTTTTGAGGAAATAGGGCCAAACAGAGGCTCGTTGCCAAAGCTGAAGCCAAAATATTGACGACATTATTACCTAAAAGCAAAGAACTAATAAGCTTTTCCCTATTCTCTGTTAGCGCCTGAACACGCTTAGCACGACCGTCCCCTTCTCTTACCTTATGCAAGATGCGAGCAGGCGATGTTGCGGTTAAAGCCGTTTCTGATCCTGAGAAAAAGGCTGAGAAAAAAATCAGAAATAATACAGATAAAGCAGTAATAATAATATCACTCCATTCAATTGCTGCAACTTCCATTTTTCATATCCTCGTGTCTAAATTTTATGTTGTTTGAGAAAGCTTCATGTCTTCATTCAAAAATTCTAATACTAATTTAGGATCAACATTTTTTTGAATGAAAGCGCCACCAATCCCCTTTGTAAGAATAAAGGTAAGCGCCCCATCACTTACTTTTTTATCTTGATACATTGCCTCTAAAATTTCTTCAGCTGTAAACTCATAGCCTTCAATGCTAGAAATATGCGTGGGCAGGCCCATTTTTTCAAAATGGCTTTGAACGCGTATAATATCTTGTCCTGTACAGTAACCAAGTTTTTTTGAAAAATTAAGTGCTTGTATCATGCCAATCGCAATGGCTTCCCCATGAATGAGCGTTTCAGAATATCCCGTCAACGCCTCTAAAGCATGCCCAAATGTATGACCTAAATTTAATAATGCACGCGCGCCATGCTCTTTTTCATCTTCCGCAACAATATCTGCCTTATGCTGACAAGATGTTGTTATAATGTGCGCACATTCTTCGCCATAAGATGAAAGCTTATCAGCGTTTATTTCTAGCCATTCAAAGAAAGTCATATCATTGATTAAGGCATATTTGACAACTTCTGCATAGCCAGCTTTGACATGTCTATCTGACAATGTTTTCAGCACTGTAGGGTCAATTAAAACAAGAATCGGCTGGTGAAAAGCGCCAACAAGGTTTTTGCCCTTTGGAGAATTAATGCCTGTTTTACCGCCAACGCTTGAATCAACTTGCGATAAAAGACTAGTAGGAATTTGAATGAAATTGACACCTCGGCGCACAACTGAAGCAGCAAAACCCGTTAAATCACCAACAACCCCACCGCCAAAAGCAATGATTAAATCTTTTCTCTCAATCTTAGCCGCTAATATTGCCTCTACAACTTCTTCAAAGTAAGGATAGCTTTTTGTCGCCTCTCCTGGCGGAAGAATATAGAAGACAGGGCTAAACCCTGCTTTTTCTAAGCTGAGCTTCAAACGCTCACCTTGACCTTTATAGACATTTTCATCAGTGATGATTATTAAGCGACGCATACCAAATCGCTGCTTAATAATCTCTCCTGCTTCATCCAAAACACCATTTTTTGTTATTATTGGATAGCTTCGCTCATCAAGCCCAACGATAATTTCATGCATATTAAGCATTACCTTTTTTTGATAATAAATCTAAAACCCCATGCAGAACATTTTCTTTGCTTGTTTCCTCTGTCTGGAAAATATAATCCGCTTTTTCATAAAGAGGATAGCGCTCTTTTATAAGCTTTTCCATAACAGCACGAGGGTCATCTGTTTGTAATAGGGGTCGTGTATTTTTTCTTAAAACACGCTCCATCAATATGTCCAAGTCTGCCTTGAGCCATACTGAAACACCCTTTTCCTTTATAATATTTCGCGTTTCTTCTTGCACAAATGCACCGCCGCCAGTTGCTAAAATACATTGTGGCCCTGATAGAATGCGCGATATGACTTTGAGCTCTCCACGGCGAAATTCTTCTTCTCCAAATTCAGCAAACACTTCTGAGATGCTTCGACCCGATGCTTTTTCAATTTCATCATCAGAATCAAAAAATGGAATAGATAATGCTCTGCCAAGCATTTTCCCAATTGTTGATTTTCCACAGCCCATCAACCCTACAAGAATAAGGGGCTTTTCACCTATTGATAATTGTTGCAAGTCATAATCTAAATTCATGTCTTGTAAAAGACATGACAGGGGCAAAAGATCAAGCCTGATTTATACTTTAAGAAAAAAAATCCAGAAAAGCATATTAAATACTTGATTTTCCGTTTAGCCAATAGGATAGATTAGATATTATTAAGCAAGTGTCTGAGGTTTACCATGTATGCTTTGTTAAGAATTTTCACCTGGCTATTGGTTTTAACGGCTTTAGTTTTTGGAACAATGTATGGTTTAGACTATTTCATAGATCCAGTACAAAATGAAACAACTAAAGTGTTTATCGTCAGACCTAGCTCTTAAGACTCTATCCCTAAATTTTATAATTCTTGATACAAACATTTAGATCATTTGATATATTTTGCAAATTATGCGCTGAAGATTTTGTATTTTCTGCAATATTTGAACTTATCTCTGCTTCTGAAGTGATATTTCGAATGTCTTGGCTAATATTTTTAGCATTATCAGCTGTATTTTTAGCGCCACTTGCAATAATTGATGTTTGTTCAGAAATCATGTTAATCGCTTTGGTGACCTCATTTGTGCCCTGAACAGCTTCAGATAATGAATGAGAAATTGCCTCCGCTTCTGTGGACTGTTTTTGCGTAGATGCATTAATTTGCGTAACAGCATTCCCAATCGTTGTTAAAACATCTTTGACTTCATCAATAATACTAGAAACACCATCACTTGACCATTGCATTGCATTAATACGCTTTTCAATCTCATGTGTCGCATCTCCTGTTTGTTCGGCAAGCTTCTTTACTTCGTCTGCAACAACTGAAAAACCGCGACCAACAGCACCAGCACGGGATGCCTCTATTGTTGCGTTCAGCGCTAATAAATTTGTTTTTTCTGATATGTCACGAATAAAGCTCACAACTTCACTAATTGCCTTTGCAGCATTATTCAAATCAGATGCCGTGTGATTAGCTCTTTCATTCAAACTTGTCACTGTTTGCAATGTATCAGACGTGCTTTTACTATGACTTGCAATATTTGCAATTGAATGGCTAAAACCCGTGACAGCATCAGAAACCTGCCCTAAATTTTGCGTCATTTGCGTTGCGCTACCAGAAATTGTTAATACTTGTTCATTGACGCTATTAACAAGAAGCGAAATATTCTGCGTCTCTTCTGACATTTTTTTATTTGCATCTGAAATATTACTTGTTTTGCTTGCAATGCCCTGCGAAGAAAAGGCAAGCTTCTGACTAACCTTAGCCATATCATCAGACTGGTTGACCAATGCACTTGCATTATTTTGTATATTTTGCATAAGCTCCTGAATATCATCAACAAATTGATTGAAATAAACAGCAATATCTGAAGATTCATCACCTGCTTCTATTTTTAATCTTTTTGTTAAATCCTTTTGCCCTTCAACAATATCAACTAAACGCTGTTGTAGCAAACCACTACCAAGCGTGACCTTATGTTCTGCGAAATTTAACCCCATAATTTCTTCTTCCGCACTAACACGCAGTGGACTGATCATATTTATGATGTAAAGAACACCATAGCTAACCAAAAAGCTCCATGCAAAAATCATAACAACACCTTGCAATTGAACTAAAAATTGCGACATTGCATTAGATGCAGGTAGCACAGAAGGGTCAACTAAAAAGACAAATACCAGTGTGCCAAAAACACCTGCAACCCCATGTACTGATATTGCCGAAATCGCGTCATCAATCTTTAAGACATCTTTTATAATATAAGCGCCAAGGTAATAGCTAAGCGCCCCGCCAGCACCAATGATAACGGCCGCATTACTATCAATTAAATGACAGCTTGCAGTACAAGCAACAAGCCCTGCTAAAATACCGTTAATGCTTCGGTCAACTCTGAAATATCCATCAGTAAATCTTCCCCACATGAGTGATGTAAGCCCACCTGCACCACCTGCAATTATTGTATTAAAAATTACACGAGCGAATTCTGGGCCGCCTATGAGTGTTGATCCGCCATTAAACCCAATCCAGCCGATCCAAATGAATAAACAGCCAAGACCTGCTAATACATAGCTATGCCCTTCAATCGTGGTTGATTTTTTATCTTTAGTAAAGCTGCCAATCCGTGGCCCAATAGTAAGGCAGGCAGCAAGCGCAACCCAGCCCCCAACGGAATGAACAACGCTACTACCAGCAAAATCAATAAAACCAATTGAGACTAAATAGCTTTCATTATTTGCGGTTAAAGCATTTCCCCAAACCCAATGACCAACAACAGGATAAATGACAATAGCAATTAAAATGGTTATAATAATATAGCTAGAAAATTTTGCACGCTCAGCAATAGCACCAGAAACAATTGTCGCCGCTGTCCCTGCAAACAAAGCCTGGAAGATGAAAAATATCATATGCCATTCATTATCAGTACTGAACAGGTTCAAGGATAAATCCCAACCAAACCATCCACCTTGCGTTTGCCCAAACATGATTGCAAAGCCAACACAATAAAATAGAAATAAGGCAATGATCAAATCCAATAGATTTTTCTGCGCCACATTTATCGAATTTTTTGAGCGAACCATACCCGCTTCCAAAAGCAAGAAACCAGCTTGCATCATGAGAACTAAAACAGCAGCGCAAGCAACCCAAATAAAATTTAATCGATTTTGGAAATTTTCTTTTTGCTCATTCAACAGCTGTAATATGTCTGGTGAAACTTCAGCATTTACATAACTAGTCAAAAACAAAAATAATATTGATGCATAAACTATGCATAAATAGAATTTTGTCTGTGCAAAATGAAACATAATCTAAGCCCATATTTTTTATATATAGGTCACAATATCAATTTAAATATTAAATTTACGTTTACCATATTTACAATCTATAATTTATTGCGATTTTTTTTTAAACTCTACCCAAAAAAACAACCCATGGCTTTTAAAATTAAAAAATCGCTTAATTTTTCTAGGCATAAAATCATGAAAAAAGATCCGTTTTTCTTTCAACTCCCTAAATAAATGCAGCTTTGCAAGCAGAATAAAAGGTGCAAGATAACATTTTTGTGATGAAATTTCATCTATTTTTTGCTTGATTAACCTCATTTTAACTAACTTTACCAACCCAGAATTAAAGTTAGATTTGTAAAACTCTATCTAGTTTAATAAAAATGCTTCTCATAATTTAAATATGCATGAAAGGCATTGATAACTAGAATAGTGAGCCATAGAAAATGCTAAATTTACAACTATATCCTGCCCGAAAATGGGCTTCAATCTCACTTGTTAGCCTATCCATGCTATTTGCCCAATCGCTATCTTCTTCAGCGCAAACATATAGCATTCGAGTTAGCAATCAATATGCCCCTCAAGCTCAAGTCCAAAATGGCTATGCACAGCCTATTTATGGCCAGCAAGTAACAAGACAAACAACAAAGCCAGTTAGTGTTCGATATCAACATCTTTATCAGTCACAGCAACAGCCAGTCTATAATAGCTATCAACAACAACAGCAAACATATCAGCAACAACAGCAAACATATCAGCAACAACAGCGAACATATCAGCAAC
>WTKA01000062.1:40153-52649 GCA_011524605.1 Hyphomicrobiales bacterium
CATATCAGCAACCGAGCTATGCCGCTCCTGTTTATGACAAGCCTAAATACGCGCTTCCTAAAAAGCCAGCAGTAACACAAAAAAAGAAAACGACAATAACAGTTGCCAGCAGAACACCATCGCATGACAACTATAATTTACCGCCGAAATATCGACGCCAGATGGTTGATTATTTTGGCGAGCATAAGCCAGGCACAATTGTAATCAATACAGAAGAACGTCTCTTATATCATGTTCTAGAAGGCAATAAAGCAATGCGCTATGGCATTGGCGTTGCTCGTCCTGGATTTGAATGGTCAGGTTACCATAAAGTAACACGTAAGAAAAAATGGCCAAGCTGGACACCACCTGCTGCTATGAGAAAAAGAGAGCCGAATTTACCAAAATTCATGGAAGGTGGGCCTGATAACCCTATGGGTGCCCGCGCACTTTACTTAGGCAGCACATTATATCGCATTCACGGCTCTAATGCGCCATGGAGCATTGGCCATAATGTTTCATCAGGCTGCATTCGCATGACAAATGATGATGTAATCCATTTATACAAATCAGTTGGTGTTGGTACTTCTGTCTATGTGATTTAAACAAGATCAAATTTAACACTATGACCTAAAAGAAAAGAGCTGGTTTTAATGCCAGCTCTTTTTGTTTATAGCTCAAACGCATATATTTTATAAGCTAATGCCATGCTGTTTAACATATTGCACCATATCTGTTTGTGGCCTTGGCCCTAAATGGCCAATCACTTCTGTTGCGCAAATAATGCCTAATTTAAGACAATCACTTGGGGCAAGGTTTTTACACAATCCAGCAAGAAAGCCCGCTGCAAACTGATCGCCAGCCCCTGTTGTATCCTCAAGCTTGTCAGGCTTGATTGCAGGAACAGCATCAATCACCTGCCCTTCAATCACAGCCAAAGCCCCATCACTGCCATTCGTAATCACAGCATAGCGGCAATGCTCTTTTGCAGCAGCAAGCACGTCATCCATATTATCAACTTCAAACAGACTTTTATATTCTTCGAAATTACCAAATAAGATATCTATCTGTTGATTTTTTATCATATTGAGAAAAGCCTCACGATGACCTTCAACGCAAAAGACATCGGACATAGAGAAAGCAACTTTTCTCCCCTTGCTGTGAGCGATATCTACCGCTTTTAAAAAAGCATTTTTCGCCTCTTCACGATCCCATAAATAGCCTTCAAAAAATACATATTGGCTTGAGGCAATCAGCGCCTCATCAACATCTTCAGGAGCTAGAAAAGAAGCTGCCCCTAAATAAGTATTCATAGTGCGCTGAGCATCAGGTGTAACGAGAACAAAACATCTAGAGGTTGGATCTGCTTCTTCTAAAGGTGTGCCTTCAAAATAGGTGCCCCCTTTGCGAATTTCATCTGTGAAACTTGCACCTAATGCATCATTTGCCACTTTACCAATCAGAGCCGTTTTAAGCCCTAGACTTGCAAGACCTGCAATTGTGTTGCAAACAGAACCGCCAGAAGCAATTGTTTTTTCATCAAGCGCCGCGTAGATTTCTTGCGCCCGCTCTGCATCTATTAAATGCATTGCCCCTTTACGCAAATCAAATTTTTCGAGCAATGAATCCTGACATTTACTCAAAATATCAACAATCGCATTACCCATACCAACAACATCAAATTTCACATGCTCGGAAGGATTTTTTTCCAAGATTAACACCCCTTTTATAAGATTGGACTCAATACTTAACTATATAATTGCTAGTCTAGGCTCAGGGCCTAGTTACTATTAGAGCCAGCAGCTTTTAACTCAACCCCAACACGTTTGCCTTTTTTGGAAAATACCTGAGAAATACCAGTGCGCAAATCTGAGACAAACTCGTCACCTGTTAATGTTGAATCTGGCTTTTGCACAACAACATCACCACGCATAATGATAATTTCTGTTGCTAAGTCATATCGCGCAAAATTACTTGATACTTTTTGATCTTTTGTAATAAGGATAACCTTATCTTTTGCAACAATTGTTTTTACCGCTTGTTCTGTAGCCCCTGTTTCTGGGTTTTGGCGGTCTGCATAATAAACCTCTAAAATCTGAGACATCAGCGTGCTGCCATCTTGTTTTGCGACAACACGCCCTTTAAAAATAGCTTGTTGTTGGTTATCACTGATTGTTAAACTATCTGACACAATATCAATTGGACTGCCATTATTAGAAAAAGCCGATTGCTGTGCATATGCTGGGTAATGATCTGCGTAGGCTAAGATAATGATTGATGATAAAATACAAACCATCATTCGCTTACTGAAATATAGAGCAACTTGTTTATACATGCTTTTTTCCTGTTCTAGCGAGCGCCTTTTTGCAGCTGCGTTTGAACGCGCCCTTCAAAGAAATATTCTCTTGTCTTGTCATTTAATCGCGCCTTTTGCGCTCGTAAACTTGTTGTTGGGGACTGATAAAAAATACCTTGATCAATCTCAACTGTTTGCTCTTTTGCATTAATAACAGCTTGAGGGAAAGTAGCAAGACGCCCATCTTCAGTAGAATAGCGCCCTGCGGACAAAATATTTAATATTTGCTTATTTTTGATATAAATTGCTTCTGTAGCAAAGAGTTGTGACTGGTCTTCCGCTTCATCAAAAGTACCAATCATATGATTTAGAAAAACTTCTTGGCTATCAGCATCAGCCTGAACAGCAGATTGCGCATTAAACTTATAAGTAATACCTTGATCGCTAATCCCATTAATCGCAGGACGCTGCATAGTGATTTCAGTATCACCTAACTCTGCCGCGCTAACTTCTTTTAAAATTGGCTTAGCGCTTTCATCCGTTAGATAGCTCATACTGAGCACAAAAATAGCAAAGAATGAAAGGATAGGAATAGAATATTTCGCAAATTTTACAAAATTAGAATGCCTCTGCGCCAACCTAAAGCGCTGGTTCATATTATCTAAATTCTGTTGCGAATTTAAATTATTACCCCAGCTGCTCTTCGAGTTGTTCGAGTTCATCAATAAAGCCCTCTAATAAGCCTAAGCCTTGCGCCCAAAAATCAGGATCTGTTGCATCTAAGCCAAAAGGCGCTAACAATTCAGAATGATGTTTTGATCCGCCTGCTTTTAACAAATCAAGATATTTATGGGCAAAACCATCATCTGCATTTTGATAAACGGCATATAAGGAATTAACAAGGCAATCGCCAAAAGCATAAGCATAAACATAAAATGGTGAATGAATAAAGTGAGGGATATAAGTCCAATAACTTTCATATCCTTCATTTAATTTAACAGCATCACCAAGTGAAGTTTTTTGAACACTTAACCACATATCATTTAATTGCTCGGATGTAAGTTCCCCATCTCGTCTTGCAGCATGGACTTTTCTTTCAAACTGATAAAAGGCAATTTGACGAACAACTGTGTTGATCATATCCTCAACTTTAGAGGCCAGCATCGCTTGACGTTGACGCGGATTTTCCGTTGCGTTTAGTAGCTTTTGGAAAGTGAGCATTTCCCCAAAAACGGAAGCTGTTTCCGCTAATGTCAATGGCGTTGACGCCATTAAAGACCCTTGGTCAGCTGCCAAAACCTGATGCACGCCATGGCCTAACTCATGAGCAACTGTCATGACATCTCGTGTCTTGCCTAAATAGTTGACCATAACATATGGGTGCGCGCTCGGTACTGTCGGATGAGCAAAAGCACCGGAAGACTTACCAGGCCGGACAGGCGCATCAATCCAATTTTTGTCAAAAAATTCTTTCGCTATTTCTTCAACCTTAGGCGAAAATTGACCAAAGGCATCTAATACAATTGATTGCGCTTGCTCCCAAGGAATGATGCGGTTATCCGCATGGGGTAATGGCGCATTTCTATCCCAGAAATTTAACTGTTCAACACCAAACCATTTTGCTTTCAGCTTATAATAGCGATGAGAAATACGCGGATAAGCATCATTGACCGTTTGAACCAACGCATCCACAACTTCGCGCTCTACACTATTTGATAAATGTCTTGAATCAGCAATATCATCAAATTTACGCCATCGATCAGATATCTCTTTATCTTTTGCAAGCGTATTTGTAATCAGAGTGAATAAGGGTAGATTATCCCCCAAAACTCTAGAAATTTCCTTGGCCGCGCAAGCTCTTTTATCACCATCAGAGTCTGTCATCTGATTTAAGATTTCTTCAACCCCAACCTCTTTACCATCGAGGTTAAATTTCAGCCTTGCCATTGTTTCATCAAATAATCTGTTCCACGCACCAGAAGCTGTTACTGATTTCTCATGAAATAAACGCTCGATATCCTCGCTTAATTGGTGGGGCTTTGATTTGCCAAGCTCGTCAATCCATGGCTTGTAATATGCTAGTTCCTCAGAGGCTTTAAACAGCCCCTCATATTGCTCTTTTGAAACAGCGTTTAATTCTAATTCGAAAAAGATGAGATGTGAGGATAAAGACGTAACAATATCTCTTGTATCGGCAAAAAACTTAACCCTAGCTGCATCCGTATTATCGCCTGCATAATATAAGAAGGCAAAAGACATGATGCGGCCAATTAAATCATCGAGCTGTTCATAGCTTTGGATAGAACGCGCTAATTCAATTGCTTGATTTTCAATTGTAAGCTCTAAGATTTTACCCTTATATTTCACTTCAAATTCACGCGCTTGTTTTTGAGCTTTTTCTAAATCAGCTTTAAATTCTGGGCCATCATGGGAAGGATATAAATCCGTTAGATCCCACTCTGGTAAATCTCCAAAAGAAATATCAGTCGCAGCAAGATTTTCTTTTTCCTTGAAAACCGCATCATTGAAAAACCATCTTGAGAATGAGAAGCGCATAAAAGACCTTTCACAATATTATCTTTTTGAAAATCAAAATCATATGAAAGCAAATAAAATGGTATATTTGCTCAAAAATTTAAATGAGTATAATGGCTGCACTGCCGACCATAAGCGGCAATGCAACTTGATTATTTAGCTGGAGAAAGAACCATCATCATTTGACGGCCTTCTAACTTAGGCTCCAACTCAACTTTTGTGAAATCTTCTGTTTCACCTTTAACACGGCGCAAAAGCTCCATACCAAGTTGTTGGTGAGCCATTTCACGACCTTTAAAACGCAATGTAACTTTTACTTTATCGCCACTATCGATAAATTTACGTAATGCGCGCATTTTCACCTCATAATCATGGGTATCAATTGCTGGGCGCATTTTTATTTCTTTAACATCAACAGTTTTTTGCTTTTTTCGCGCTTCTGAAGCCTTTTTTTGCTGCTGATATTTAAATTTGCCGTAATCCATTATTCGGCAAACTGGTGGATTTGAATTTGGTGCGATCTCAACTAAGTCTAATGATGCTTCATAGGCAAGAGATAGAGCTTGGGATGTATCTATATCCCCTTTATTATCCCCTTCTTCATCAATCAGTTGAACCTGTGCAGATGTAATTTCCTGGTTTATACGTGGACCGTCAGGCTTCTTTGCCTGTTGTGCTTTGTGTGGACGGCGAATGGTCTTTTTCTCCTAATAAGTTAATCTTGTCCTTAATGTAAGGTCATAACATAAAATTTGCAAACTATTCATTAACTTTAAAAATTAATCTTTGATAAAAATTGAACATAAATATTTAAATTTACGCTTTAAATTTGATTTACTATAATTTTTTCTAAAATTTATAACCCTAAAATAAAAAAGCGCGCCTTAAAGGCGCGCTTCAAAATTGTCTAAATTGAAAAAATTATCTTGGCAATTCAGAATGGCCTTTAAGATATTCATCAATTGCGCGTGCTGCTTGGCGACCTTCACGAATAGCCCAAACAACAAGAGACTGGCCGCGCCTCATATCACCAGCCGCAAAAACCTTCTCACGTGACGTTTTATAGTCTCTATCATTCGCTAAAACTTCACCGCGCTTACCACGTTCCACATCAGCCTCTGATAATAGGCCTTCATCTTTAGGTCCTGAGAAACCAATCGCCATCAAAACAAGATCTGCCTTTAAATTAAATTCGCTTCCAGCAATCGGTTGACGCTTCTCATCAACACGCGCGCAAACAACATGTGTTGCTTGCCCGTTTTTGCCTTCTACGCGTAATGTTGCAGCAGCAAATTCACGCTCAGCACCTTCTGCTTGCGAAGATGATGTTCTCATCTTTGTAGGCCAATAAGGCCAAACCGTTTGTTTGTCTTCCATTTTAGGTGGCACAGGACGAATATCTAGCTGTGTTACAGATAAGCAACCCTGACGAATAGAAGTACCAACACAGTCTGAAGCTGTATCACCACCACCAATAACCACAACATGTTTACCAGAAGCTAAAATTGGTAATACATCATTAATTGGTTCAGAACCAACGCGGCGATTTTGCTGAGTTAAGAAGGGCATTGCATATTCAACACCGATCATTTCTTGGCCTGGCAATTCAGGATTACGCGGCTTTTCAGCACCACCAGTTAACAGGACAGCGTCATATATTTTTTCTAAATCTACAAGCGGCAAATCTTCTCCGATCCCCTTGCCATAATGAAAAACAACACCTTCTGCTTCCAACTGCTCTACGCGTCTATCAATATGATGTTTTTCCATTTTAAAATCAGGAATACCATAGCGCAAAAGACCGCCTGCCTTGTGATTTCTCTCATAGACATGAACGTCATAGCCAACGCGCGCTAATTGTTGCGCTGCAGCCATGCCTGCAGGCCCAGAGCCAACAATAGCAACTTTTGATCCATTTTTTTCTTCTGCCGGACGCGGTATAATCCAGCCCTCAGCCCAACCCTTGTCAACGATAGAGCATTCAATTGATTTAATCGTCACGGGGACGTCTTCTAAATTCAGCGTACAAGCTTCTTCACAAGGAGCAGGACATGTTCTGCCTGTAAATTCTGGAAAATTATTTGTCGAATGTAAATTACGACAAGCCGTGCGCCAATCTTCCTTATAAACAAGATCATTCCAATCAGGGATCTGATTATTTACCGGACAGCCTGTATGGCAAAATGGAATACCGCAATCCATGCATCTTGCTGCTTGCTTGCCAACTTCCATATCATTTAAAGAATTCGTAAATTCTTTATAATGGCGAATTCTATCCGCTGCAGGCTGATATGTAACATCCTGACGGTCAATTTCTAAAAATCCTGTAACCTTGCCCATCCCGAGCCTCCATAAATTATGCGTGTTTTACTTACAATTGCTCAGATTAAGAATGCAATGCCTTGGCATTCCCTGTCTGCGAAGCAGTTTCCATCAAAACACGGCGATATTCAACAGGCATGACCTTTACAAATTTCATGCGATAGTCTTGCCATTGATCCAAAATCACTTTTGCTCTTGGTGAGCCTGTATAGCTGAAATGACGCGCAATCATTTGGCGCAAACGCTCTTCATCAAAGCGTGTTAAATCAGAAGAAACATCAACTTGACCTTCACCTTCTAGGGCATTTGCCTCTAATGTTGGGTCTGTTTTTAATGGTTCAAGGTCAACCATAGAAAGGTTACATCTTTCAGAGAAGTCTCCTTCTTCATCAAGAATATAAGCGATGCCACCCGACATGCCCGCGGCAAAATTGCGACCTGTTTTACCAATAACAGCAACAATACCGCCTGTCATATATTCACAACCATGATCGCCAACGCCTTCAACAACTGCTAAAGCACCTGAATTTCTTACGGCGAAACGCTCACCTGCGATGCCATTGAAATAACATTCACCAGCGACAGCACCATAAAGAACCGTATTACCTACAATCATCGATTGCTCAGGAATAATTTTTGAATCTTCTGTAGGCCTAATAACAATGCGACCGCCTGATAAGCCTTTACCCACATAATCATTACCTTCCCCTTGAAGATCAAAGGTAATACCTGAGGCAAGGAATGCACCAAAACTTTGACCTGCCGTTCCTTTCAAAGAAACAGAAATGGTGTCATCTGGCAATCCCGCATGGCCATAGCGCTTTGCAACTTCACCAGCAAGCATCGCACCAGCTGAACGCGTAACATTTGTTATCGCTGTTTCAATCTTAACAGGTTTTGCCTCTTCTAAAGCGACTTGCGCTTCAGCAACCAGCTTTCTATCTAAAATTTCATAGATGTCATGGCTTTGTGTTTGGCTATGATATCTGGTTTCACCTTCAGGCGATTCTGGTTTAAACGACACTTGAGATAAATCAAGACCCTGTGCTTTCCAATGCTCACTCATATCGCGTTGAACCAGTAAGTCTGATTGCCCAACAAGCTCTTCAAATTTTGTAATGCCAAGGCCTGCCATTAATTGACGAACTTCTTCAGCAACAAAGAAGAAATAGTTGATCACATGCTCTGGCTGACCTTTAAAGCGACGACGCAACACAGGATCCTGCGTTGCAATCCCAACAGGGCATGTATTGAGATGACATTTCCGCATCATGATACAGCCAGCTGCAATGAGAGGCGCTGTTGCAAAACCAAATTCATCCGCACCAAGTAGGGCACCAATAATAACATCACGACCTGTTCTTAAACCGCCATCAACTTGCAAACAAACACGAGAGCGTAAGCCGTTCATAACAAGCGTTTGATGTGTTTCAGCCAGACCCATTTCCCATGGTGAGCCTGCATTTTTAATAGATGTTAGCGGACTTGCGCCTGTACCACCATCATAGCCTGCAATCGTGATATGATCCGCTTTTGCTTTTGCAACACCAGCCGCAACAGTACCCACACCAACTTCAGATACCAATTTAACGGAAATATCTGAACTGGAATTCACATTTTTAAGATCGTAAATAAGCTGAGCCAAATCTTCGATCGAATAAATATCATGGTGAGGCGGAGGTGAAATCAAACCAACACCTTTTGTGGAATGGCGCGTTTTTGCAATGATCGCATCAACCTTATGCCCTGGAAGCTGGCCACCTTCACCAGGTTTTGCCCCTTGAGCTACTTTAATTTGGATCATATCTGAATTGACAAGATATTCAGCAGTTACACCAAAACGACCTGAAGCCACTTGTTTAATGGCTGAACGCTGACTATCCCCATTTGGTTGAGTAATAAAGCGATCTGGATCTTCACCACCTTCACCAGTATTTGACTTACCGCCAATACGGTTCATCGCAACGGCAAGCGTAGAATGCGATTCTTTTGAGATTGAGCCAAAAGACATTGCACCTGTGGCAAAACGCTTCACAATCTCTGCTGCTGGTTCAACTTCAGAAATATCAACAGCTTTACGTCCTAAACTTTCAGCAGATTTGAGATCAAATAAGCCACGGATTGTCAGTGTTTCTTCCGCATGATCATTAATAAGCCTTGCATATTCTGCATAATCTTCAGCATTATTTGTGCGTGCAGCATGCTGAAGCTTTGCAACCGTCTCTGGCTGCCAAACATGGGATTCACCACGAATACGGAAAGCATATTCACCGCCAATATCCAGCTGTCTTGCATAAATTGGGTTATCACCAAAAGCATTATGGTGACGCATGAGCGCTTCAACCAACACTTCGTCAAGGCCAATACCTTCAATCTGCGTTGAAGTTCCAAAGAAATATTGCTCAATGAAATCACTTGCAAGACCGACAGCATCAAAAATCTGCGCGCCACAATAAGATTGATAGGTAGAAATACCCATCTTAGACATCACTTTCAAAATACCTTTATTGATAGATTTGATATAGCGCTTAACGATTTCATCATAATCAATATCATCGGGCATTTGATCTTTTCTATCGATCAACGTTTCAAAAGCAAGATAAGGATTAACAGCCTCTGCTCCATAACCTGCTAACACACAGAAATGATGAATTTCGCGTGCTTCCCCTGTTTCCACAACAAGGCCTACTG
Organism: Hyphomicrobiales bacterium; assembly: GCA_011524605.1. Taxonomy (GTDB): domain Bacteria; phylum Pseudomonadota; class Alphaproteobacteria; order Rhizobiales; family WTKA01; genus WTKA01. The sequence continues at coordinate 49,977 of WTKA01000062.1, forward strand.
ATGTCCGCAAGCCTTTTCGGATAAGATGATTGTGAACAGCAGCTGTTGCCAATAATGCAGGTAAAGCAATTCGGTTTCTCGTGACCAAACGATCAGAAAGCACAATGATATTATACCCACGCGAAACAGCGCTTTCAGCTCTTTGGCATAATGCATCAAGAGCCGTTTTCATGCCGCCAAGGCCTGACTGAATAGCAACGGTTATATCTAAGGTGATTGTCAAAAAGTCATTATCAGCGATATCACCAATAGAACGAATTTTCTCTAAATCATCATTAGTTAAAATTGGCTGTTTAACTTCAAGCCTCTTACGACCTGCTAATTTCTCGAGATCAAACACATTCGGTCTTGGCCCAATGAAAGAGACAAGCGACATAACGGATTCTTCCCGAATTGGATCAATTGGGGGATTTGTCACTTGCGCGAAATTCTGCTTGAAATAGCTATATAATAATTTTGACTTATTAGATAAGGCAGATATCGGCGTATCCGTACCCATTGCGCCAATGGATTCTTGCCCATTAACAGCCATTGGAATCATAAGCTGCTGCAGCTCTTCTTCGGTATAACCAAAACTCTGTTGAAGGTTTAAAAGGCTTTCAGCAGATTTAGGGCCGCGGCCGCCCATATCTGGTAACTCTTCTAAGAAGATTTGACTTTGCGCCAACCAATTTTTGTATGGGTACTCTTTTACAAGTTTTGCCTTTAGCTCATCATCTGAAATGATCTTGCCTTTTTCCAAATCGACAAGCAGCATTTTACCTGGTTCAAGGCGCCACTTACGGACAATTCTACTTTCCTCAATAGGCAACACACCCATTTCAGAAGCCATCAAGACAAGACCATCATCCGTTTCAAGATAGCGCGCAGGACGCAATCCATTTCGGTCTAATGATGCGCCAATTTGGCGACCATCAGTAAAGGCCATCGCAGCAGGTCCATCCCATGGCTCCATAATTGCGGCATGATATTCATAAAAAGCACGGCGATTTTCATCCATCAATGAATTACCCGCCCAAGCTTCTGGAATGAGGGTCATCATTGCATGGGAAAGGCTATAACCGCCCTGCACTAGAAATTCTAAAGCATTGTCAAAGCAGGCTGTATCAGATTGACCTTCATAAGAAATTGGCCATAGCTTATTGATATCCTCACCAAAAAGTTCTGACTGAACACTAGCTTGACGCGCCGCCATCCAATTAACATTGCCGCGCAGCGTATTAATCTCACCATTTTGCGCTAACATGCGGTAAGGATGGGCTAGGCGCCATTCAGGGAAAGTGTTCGTTGAAAAACGCTGATGGACAAGAGCTAGTGCAGATTCAAAACGCTCATCGCTTAAATCAGGGAAATAAGCACGTAGCTGAAAGGCTAAAAACATGCCTTTATAAACAATTGTTCGAGCAGACATGGATACAATGTAGAAAAAGTCAAAATCTGGCTTTCCCTGCTCTAACACGCGATTATTCACGACCTTACGAGCGACAAGCAGCTTGCGCTCAAAAGCATCACCGCTCAAATTATTTGGGCATTTAATAAATAACTGGAAATGATCAGGTTCTGTTGGCAACACAGACTTACCAAGGCTTGAATTATCAACGGGCACTTCGCGCCAATCGATTGTTTGTAAACCCTCATCTTTTAACGCCGCTTCAACTAGCTGAATAATCAGCTTTGTAGCCTCAGCATTTTTTGGCATAAAAAATTGGCCAACAGCATAGGACCCCATCGCAGGCAGCTCAATATTTTTAGCAGCCATTTCTTCGCGGAAAAAGCGATCAGGCATTTGCACCATAATACCAGCACCATCGCCAGCAAGTTCATCAGCACCAACAGCACCGCGGTGAGTTAGATTTTCTAAAATCTCCAAGCCATGCTCGACAATTTTATGGCTTTTCTCATTTGATGTTTGTGCAATGAAGCCTACACCACAGCTATCTTTTTCTTTTTCAGGACGATATAAGCCTGCTTGCTTTGGCATAGCAGGGGTTGGCTCTGTTAAACGTAAGAGATGCGCTTGAGAAGCATTTCCATTTAAACCCATTTTATTTTGACCCATACTTAGATCCTCCATTAGAGTATTTTGATTGAGGCAAAACACCCGACCATATTCTCAGCCCCTAGGGGCACTAACTCAAATGCCACTTCTTAAGCATTTCATGCCAAAAAGTAGCTTTTAGGCTCGGCTTGCGTCCGAACTTACTTTATTTTTGAAGGGTTCGGAGGTTTTAAATCTTAAAGCTTAATATCGATTGTGTACGCTGTGATTTTTGTTTCACAGTCGTCTTTTTCACAAGATCTGATGATTGCATTTACTGCTATCACTTTAAGCACCTTAACCTATATCTTAAACAATTGCGAATTGACGTTTATTTATTATCAATTTCTAAATTTTACGTCAGGAACTCTGACATATATGTGCGTATATTGCAGAATTTTAGCTAAAGAGCAAGCTTTCAACAGTTAAAATCATTGAAAAGCGCCAAATTTTTGCTATTTTTTTAACCAAAGCGATCACAAGCACTAAAATAATGCATATTAAGATATATACATTCAAAAAACGCATAGCAAATGCGACATTTTTTCCAGTGCAATAAGAGCATTATTTTTGGAAATTTTGTTTCTTAATATCACCTTTTGAGTAGCAAAGTAGAGAGTGCCTAGGCTCAGGAC
>WTKA01000153.1 GCA_011524605.1 Hyphomicrobiales bacterium
CCGTAGCTTCTAATTAATTCACAGTTTCGACTGTTTATTAAGGAAAACCCCGACAATTTTGTCGGGGTTTTTTTATTGGTAAAATCATTTATTCTTTTTGTACCCTAGACAAAAAGTCCCCGCATCCAAGTGCGGGTAAAGCATATTGTTAAAGGTTTAGAAAAATATACTAGTTAAAGCACTCAAACAAGTATGACTGCCCGTCGTCCGGTCAGGCCGCCCCACTAAGGCGTTGCCATTTATTGCAACTGCCGTGAGTACAGATAAAAAACAACAAAAATACTTTTTCCCGGAATTTCGGTAGAAATATCCGGGATCACTATCATTTGAAACTCTTTGATATTTTACGCCCCACGCAAAAATACCCCACATCAAGTGCGGGGAAAATGTGGGGTGAGTTTTTTATTTATCTAAGACAACAAAGAGGTTGGATTTAGCTAAAAAATCAGCCACAAAAAACTTTGACAACTTTTGCGCCTTTACCCGCAATTGCATCAACAACACTTTCTGTGCTGACAACAAAATTAAGGCGCTTTGGATTATCATAAGCTTTCACTTCATTTAAGCCATAATAGCGGGTATCATTAGCAACGTCTAGATCTTGAAAAGCGGGGAAATCCTGACCAACAAGAGAGGCAAATTTTTCACCGCCACACGAAGATAGCGGTACTTCTGCTGGCTTCATATCAACAGAAGAAAAATCAGCTTTATCATTGGAGCTAGATGTATAACAGCCAGATAAAAGAATAGTCGTAAAGATTAAAATAGAATAGGATTTGAGCATAATAAGCCGCTTAAATTATTTTCACAAAAATATAGTTTATATTTAATCAAGCCTGTTTATTTGCGCAAGACTTTTACTTAAAATATATTCTATTGTCTAAATCATCAAGCCCTCAAGCAATATGGTCTAATGAAATTGAAACTTTGTCTTTTTATCAACTTGTTTCAAAAGATTTTCTAGATATTGATAAGGTAAAGACAAGCAACCCGCTGTTCCAATACTTGCTTGTTGGTCTAATTCCTCGCCTTGGCGCATGATATGTAAAAATATGGCGCTGCCACGATTTTTATATGTAGGTTTTATGTTTGCATCAAAAACACCAATCACATCATATAAGGAATCGCTACGATATAATCTTTCATGGGAATATGAGATTGGTAGAATAACAGGTTTATTATAAGCGAAAGATTTTGAATCATCGCACCAACCCATATTATTTTTTATTGGCTTTGATATAAAACCTTTAGTGACAATTAATTTCCGCTTGTCCTGCCTATGGTAAAAACCAATCAATCTAAATATGCCAGCTGGCGTTTTCAAATCCCCTTCTTTCTTTGAATAGGTCATTCCATTTTGCCCAATATGGGCATTAAATCGGAAATTGCCTTTTGAAATAATGGCATTATGGCGCTTAAGCATACTGGAGTGAATATGCCACTTACGGCGCGCTAACTTTCTTCTTTTCATATTAACCCCGCTTATTTTTGACAAGCTTTGTAATAGGGACTTGTACGACTTGGTTTGAATTCAGCATGAAGATTTTTGTATCATCATCCCAATAGGGAGAAAATGCGTCATGTCGAACATTAAGCCCCCCTGTATAACTACCAAATGAGGGTAATATACATATATCCTTGCTAATAAAAAAACAGGTCTTTCTCAAATAGACATTGCGCTGTTTTAATAAGGCGAGCGGATGCAAATGCCCCACCATCATTGGCGCTTTAGCCCCTTGTGCAGCATCATGAATGAGAGATATATCTTCTAATTGGAAATGCTGAACAGGATTATAAAATATTTCATCATTTGTCTGACTTGCAACACTAAGCTGCGATTTATAATAGTTTGGATTATCATGATTGCCTTCAATCCATGTAAATTTTGCTCGTTGCATCAATTTATTAAGAAGACTTAGATCTTGTTTAGATAGCCGTTGCGGGCCTTTATGGTCATGAAAATTATCCCCTAAAGTAATAACATGCTCGGGCTTGAAATATGCCATTACCTCATCGAGCTTTTCGAGTGTTTGCCTTGTGTCATAGGGGGGAATAAGCATGCCTTTTTGTGCCAAAGACGAGCCTTTTTCTAAATGTAAATCAGCAATTAGCAATGTCTTCAATTTCTCAAGCCAAATTGCGCCAGATGCATGCAAATGCAATTCTAACCCATGAAAAATATGATGTATTTCAAACTTATCGCATTGGTTTATGCTTGATGTCATTCTTTCATAGCCTCATCAATTAGCTCTTGCGCGGCTTCATATATCAAACTTTCACGCCCTTCGCCAAAGACAAGTTCTTTACCAATTTCAAGCATCACAGGCACCGCTAAAGGGGAGACATGATCAAGAGCGATATGATTAAACTTGCCCTGAATGCGTTTTAGCATATGTCCTAGTCTTGCAATATCAAGCAAGCCTGTTGCGGCTTCTTGATAGGTTGCTTGCAGTAAAATATGATCAGGATCATGGGTGCGCAGCACATTATAGATCAGGTCAGAAGATATCATTGTTTGACGCGCTGTTTTATGCTCCCCTATTTGATTACGCTCAATAAGCCCTGCAATGGTTGCACATTGCCAGAATGTATATTTCATCAGACTTGATTCTTGAAGCCATGCATCAAGATCATCTCCCAACATATCTTCTGCAAATAAATCAGCCAAATTCAACGACCCATTTTCAAGCAACTTACCCATATCGCCAAGCCCCCATATGGATAGGGCATATTCCCCCGCAACAAAACCTAGCGGCTTTGCTCCCGCCCTTTCTAGCCGACGCGTAAGTAAGACCCCTAAGGTTTGATGTACTAAAATACCTTCAAAAGGGTAACATACCAAATAGAAACGATCTTTATGAGGAAATGTCTCAATCAATAATTTATCCAAATTGGGCAATTGAGATTTCTGCTTTTGCAAAACTAGCCATTCTTTAACTTGATCGGGCAATATTTGTTGCCGTCTTTCATCAGAAAACATCATGCGCAAGGCATCGGCTAAATGGGTAGAGAGAGGAAATTTTCCACCCATATAGCTAGGAATTTTAGGATCTTTGAAAGGCGCTTTTATAACATAAGCCTCGGTTTCATAGGTTGCTTCGAATTGCAAAACCTCGCCAGCAAAGACGAATGTATCGCCTGGAGATAGCTGAGCAATAAAACTTTCTTCAACCTCCCCTAAAATACGCCCACCCCTTGCTCTATTTTTGAATGGCGCTGCCCCCTGTGGCTGATGACGTTGATTGCTTTGCTTCACAAGCTTAATTTTTATCATTAATGCAGAAACAATTGTCCCTACATTCATACGGTAATTTTGCGCAATTTTTTTATTACTAATTCGGTGATAGCCATCTTCATCAACTTTAATTTTCGCAAATTCTTCATAAGCTCTTAAAGCATATCCACCTGTTGCGACAAAGTCGATAACCTGCTCGAAATCCTCTAATGACAAATGCCGATAGGGCCAGCTACTACAAATTTGCAAATATAAGTCTTGCTTTAAAAAAGGGTCAGAAACTGCAACGCCTAAAATATGTTGTGCTAACACATCAAGCCCCCCTGTTCGGGGTTCTGCACTATCCTGCTCTCCCCTTAAAGCAGCTTCCATGGCAACCTGGCATTCCATCACTTCAAATCGGTTTGAAGGGACTAATATTGCTTTACTTGCTTCATTCATTCGATGGTTAGAACGCCCTATACGTTGTAAAATACGACTAACACCCTTTGGCGCCCCTAAATTAATCACTAAGTCAACATCACCCCAATCAATCCCTAAATCTAATGTTGATGTGCAAACAATCGCTTTTAATTGGCCAGCAACCATAGCAGCCTCAACCTTACGCCTTTGTGTAACATCTAAAGAGCCATGATGAAGCGCAATGGCAAGATTATCTTCATTAATCACCCAGAGATCTTGAAAAAACATTTCCGCTTGGCGTCTTGTGTTGACAAAAATCAGCGTCGTTTTATGGGCTTTGATAATCTGATAAATATCATCAATAACATGGGCTGCGCCATGACCCGACCATGGAATAGCGGCTTCTGTTTTCAAAACAGTGATATTAGCTTCTAAGGTGGAAGCAACCGTAACAAGCTCACTTTTTTGAAAAGGCTCATATATCTCTCCAGTCATTTTATTTATTTGGGGCATCAAATAGCCTCGTAATGAATCAGGAGCAGCAACCGTTGCTGAAAGACCAATGTGTACAAGGCTAGGGCTATATTGACAAAGGCGTGCCATATCGAGCGCTAACAAATCTCCCCTTTTTGACACGACAAGTGCGTGCAACTCATCCAAAATTAAATAACGCAAATGTTTGAAATGCTCTAGCCAATCTGGATGCGCTAGCATTAGACTTAGCTGCTCAGGGGTTGTCATGAGAATATGGGGCGGTTTTTCTTTTTGCCTTTGTTTTTTTGACGCTGGTGTATCCCCTGTGCGCGTTTCAATATCTATTTTAAGCCCCATTTCATGTATGGGCTGTTCAACATTGCGCGCAACATCTTGAGCAAGTGCTTTTAATGGAGAGATATAAATTGTATGCAGCTGATTTGAAATTGTGCCATTTTCTATTTTCTGTTCTAAATCACATAAAGTAGGGAGAAACCCCGCTAAAGTTTTGCCTGCTCCTGTTGGCGCAATTAGCAATGTAGATTGCTGTTTTATAAATGCTTTTTCAATAAGTGTTAGTTGGTGTGACCTTACTTGCCAGCCCTTTGAAGAAAACCATTTTTGAAATAGAGGTGAAAGCATAGTTGACGCTTAACATTGTTGTAATTTTTGAGCCTCAACACAATATAGGCATAATATTATTTTATGCTATATATATCTTATTTAAATAAGAGGCTCAATAAATGGATGTTGAAGAGAAAAAAATTTCTCTTGAAGAAATCGTCGCAGACAGAAAACTGATCGAAAGCCTTTTTACTCACGGAAAAATATCAGCGGAAGCACGAGAATATGCTCTTTCTTTACTCTATCCCAACAAACAATGGGCGTTATGGCTATCTCGATTATTTCTTGGCCTTGGCATCACATTAATCCTTGCAGGCTTAATCTATTTCTTTGCTTTCAATTGGACAAAAATCACAGATGAGATCAAACTTATATCAATTCAACTTCTCATCATCACTTCTCTTGCAAGTGCCTATTATATTTCTTTAGAGAAAATGCTCGGGCAAATATTTTTACTTTCCGCTAGCATTCTTGTTGGCATTTTCTTAGCTGTCTTTGGGCAAATATACCAAACAGGCGCGGACAGCTATCAACTCTTTATGATGTGGTCTATTTTTATTTTCGGTTTTACTGTTATCTCAAACTTTGCCCCGCAATGGGCAGCTTGGCTGATTATTACCAATATTTTTCTTGTATTTTGGTGGGAGCAAGAAACGCCCTATGATGGCAAACAAAATGAAATCATAATTTATCTGTACCTGATGTTTTTAAATGGCTTTGCACTCATTTTGAGAGAATATTTTGCTGCTCAAAACATTGAATGGCTGAGTTCAAAATGGACGAGGTTTATTTTATTAATAACTTTTACAATCGTGATATTTACCCCAGCAGCCATAATGATAGTTTATGTAGACAGGTTTATTCCAGTCCAACTAGCTGTGGGCTCTATTGGCTTAATAGCGCATGCGGCTTGCTTTTATATTTACCGTTTTAAATTCGCTGACTTATGGGCACTCAGCATTACAATATTATCTCTTTGTATACT
>WTKA01000136.1 GCA_011524605.1 Hyphomicrobiales bacterium
AAGCAAATTAATATAAACTTAAAATTAAGAACGACTTTCAAATTGTATACAACTGTAAATATGTATATTGTCTATTAAAGTTATATCTGTATATTCTTATACTATCAGGGGATATTATTGATAATGTTTACATTTAGACTAAAACTACTTTATATTGCGCTTATTTTTATTGCAACTTTAATAGCTTTTGTAATTTATACTAAGAATAGTGTTTATTCATTTTCAAATGATTTAGAAGCAAATAGAGTTTTTGCTGTCCTTGAAGTTTTTGAGAATGTTGCGGATAATCTCAATCAGAAAGTGATCGAGGGAGAAATAGGCCAAGAAGAAGCGATTAATCGCTTTGCAAACTATGTTACAACGACAAAGTATAAAAATGGAACAGAGCATATTTTTGCCTATAACAAAGAAGGCCTAATGATTGGGACAGGGGGCAAAAAACATTTAATTGGCAAAAAAATATTTGACCCCCAAATAGAAAGCACTCATCCAGCCTATGTTTTATATCATCAACTTTACAGCGATGGCTTAGATCGCGCTCAACATTATTACCAATGGTCAAAAACAGATGCAGATAAACCAAAGCCAAAAGTTGGTTTTGCTATGAAATATGAGCCTTGGGGCATTGTATTTGGCAGTGGATATTTTGTTGATCAATTAGAAGCTCGCTATAACGCATGGGAGAAACTCATAATCATAGTTTCAGCTTTTGCAAGTTTCATTTGCATGATAGTATTTCTTATTGCAAACTATAAAATAGTAAAACCCATTGAAGCGATTACAAATATTCTAAAAAAGCTTTCATCAGGGAATGTTAATGTTGATATCAAGTCTGACAGACGTGATGAAATTGGCGAGATGATGCGCGCAGCTCATGTCTTTAAAGATAATATTACAGAACTTCGACATCTTGCAACCCATGACACCTTAACTAATCTTCCCAATAGACGTGCATTTCATGCACAGCTTAAACGCCTTATCGCCGAAGGTGAGCAAGAAGGGAAAAGCTTTACTATTCATATGATTGATTTGGATAAATTTAAGGAGATCAACGATGAATATGGTCACCCTGCTGGCGATAACGTTATATGCCAATCAGCAGAGCGGCTGGTAAAGTCCATACGAAATCATGATTTTGCTGCGCGTCTTGGCGGTGATGAATTTGCAATAATTCAACAAGGTATAATTAATGATGAGACGTCTTCAAGCCTGACAAAACGGGTTATACGCGCCTTATCACAGGATATAACACTGCAAAACTATGATATTGTAAGAGTAGGTACAAGTATCGGATCGGCAACTTTTCCAAATGACGCCTCTAATGATAGGGATTTGATAGCCTATGCAGACACAGCATTATACCACGCCAAAAATAACGGACGCGGTATAGCCTTTAGCTATACACCTGAGATGGATGAAAATGTTAAAGCCCGTAAGAATATGGAAGAGAGCATAGATAGAGCACTTAAAAACAATGAATTTTGTGCCTATATACAGCCTCGAATTTGCCTTAAAACAGGTGAAATTATGGGCTATGAAGCTCTAGCACGCTGGATCAATCCTGAACAAGGTATGATTCCACCGAATATATTTATTCCTATAGCAGAAGAAACAGATCGAATAATTCTTCTTGGGAATTTAATCCTCGAACAGGCCATCCAAATGGCTACTCAAGATTTCCCTGGAAAATCAATAAGTGTCAATGTAAGCCCTATTCAATTTCAAGATAAGGGTTTTGTTGAAAATTTAAAAGCAATGCTTAAAGAGTCGGAACTATCTCCTAATTTATTAGAGCTTGAAATTACAGAAAATATTTTGATTGATAATGATGAAAGAGCATTAAGTATAATAAATGAACTAAAATCCATTGGGGTTAAAATAGCACTAGATGACTTTGGCAAGGGATATTCCTCACTTGCTTATCTTAGCCGTTTTCCATTTGATATTCTTAAAATCGACAGATCATTTATCATGGACTTAGACGGCAATAGTAACAATCGAACAATTGTTGAAACTATTATCATGCTTGCAAATTCATTAAATATGCAAGTCGTTGCCGAGGGCATTGAAGATGAAAAGACTATGGAATTTTTAATTGAGAGAAATTGCCATGAGGCTCAAGGATTTTTCATTGGACGCCCTCAGCCTCAAGAAAAAATGATGCATAATGCATCAGAGGACATCTTGGAAATAATACAAAAAAATAGCGTAAAGCCATTTACCCAAAAAGCAGTTAGTTAAATAAATTTGTGCTGCAAGCAAGCTAATCTATGTAACTCACCATACTATTAGCCATTAAGCTCAGGAATAAATGCAGCAATTGACTGCATTATAAGAAAAATGGTTTGATTCAAGGCGAAAAACACAGATAATAGTTTGTATTTTCAAGCTTTTTTGACGTATACATCGTATCAATATGTGGCAGCCTTTTTGTGATCGATAAAAATGCGCACTTATACTCGCTTTACCGCCTTATATTGCAAAATCAGAGCGAATGTCTTTGTTACAATATAAAATTATATTCTATATTTTCTCTTCAGATCTCTTGCTAAAATTTAAAAGCTCTCAATATTGTATCAATTACCCATGCCTAAATTTAAAATTCAGATTGATTTTATAATTCAATGGCGCATAGGAAAATAAATATTAGCTAGATGAGTACGATTTCATGCAATTGGTTTGGTTCAAAAGAGATCTGCGGCTACATGATCATGCTGTCTTAACTAAAGCGAGCAAAAGAGGATCAATATTACCGCTTTACATCTTTGAACCAACATTATGGCAACAGCCAGATATGAGCTATAGGCATTATCTTTTTTTAAAGCAAAGCCTTGATGACCTTAGTCAAACACTCAACAATTTAGGTCATAAGCTCGTTATAAAAGTGGGAGATGCTGTTGATATTTTAAACGACATAAAAGAATGCCACCCTATTGAAGCTTTATGGTCTCATCAAGAAACATGGAATGGCTGGACATTTGAACGTGACAAAGCCGTAAAACGCTGGTGTTACTCAAACAACATTCCATGGCATGAGCCTGCTCAAAATGGTGTCATACGCTGTTTAAACAATCGCAATGGCTGGTCTGCTCATTGGTATCGGCACATGATCCAACCAATCTTACAAGCACCCGAAAGCCTAGAAATAATTGAAACACATTCCCATTCAATACCGTGTCATACTAAGCTAGGCCTCGAAAAAGATGGCATTACAAAAATCCAGCTCGGAGGAAGAAGAGAAGGTTTAAAACTTTTAAATAGCTTTCTTTATGAGCGAGGAGAAAACTATACTAAAGAGATGTCCTCCCCTTTAAGCGCCTTTCAAAGCTGCTCTAGGCTATCAGCCCATCTTGCATTTGGCACCCTATCCATGCGTGAAGTGTTCCAAGCATGCGAAAAACGAAACAATGAAATACAGCAAAGGCCATCTATTCACAAAGGACGGTGGCCAAGTGCTATGCGCTCTTTTTCAGGACGTCTTCACTGGCATTGCCATTTTATTCAAAAGCTAGAAGATGAACCAAGCCTAGAATTTAAAAATATGCATCCAAGCTATGATGGATTAAGGGAAGATGATTTTAATGAAGCCTATTTTGAAGCATGGAAGCAAGGAAAAACCGGCTATCCACTTGTAGATGCTTGTATGCGCGCGTTAACAGCAACTGGTTGGCTAAACTTTCGCATGCGGGCGATGGTAATGAGCTTTGCCAGCTATCATTTATGGCTTCATTGGCGCAAACCTGCCCTTCATTTAGCAAAGCTATTTACAGACTATGAACCTGGCATCCATTATAGCCAAGTCCAAATGCAATCTGGTACAACAGGGATGAATGCAATTCGTATTTACAATCCGATCAAACAGGCATTTGATCAGGATCCAGAAGGGCTTTTCATCCGCCAATGGATACCAGAATTACAAGAAATGGATCAAGCCTATATCCATATGCCATGGCAAGCAGTATCACAAATGAATGGCTATCCCATGCCTATAGCTGATGAAAAAACAGCCCGAAAAGCAGCAGCAGACAAGCTCTATAGTTTAAGAAAAAATAATAATACACATAAAGGGATAGCAGATAAAATCATAAAAAAACATGCTAGTCGAAAAGTTAAAAAGCGCAAAATGGCAGTTAAGAAACAGAGTAATGACGCACAAGGAGAATTGCCATTATGAAAATAAAAAACGCCTAAGCATTTCAGCTGTAACCTTTCTTTTTTTGGCGCATCAAAGAGATAGACGATTAAAACTAATTGAATATTATTTGCGATTTCAAATGGAGAAGATTCATGATTTCACGCCGTTCCCTTATTACATTTATTGCCGCCTCCCCGGTTTTAATATCATCATTGCCTGCATGGGCGCGCGCACCTCGTTTTTTCCAAACAAATAGCGGCGTTGCCATGAATGGTTATGATGCCGTGGCCTATTTCACCATGCAAAAGCCGGTGAAAGGAGTAGCAAAATATGCCTTTGAATATGAAGGGGCAAACTTTCATTTTTCCTCTTCAGAAAATTTAGAAATGTTCAAAACAAACCCTCAAAAATATGCGCCTGTATTTGGGGGCTATTGCGCCTACGCTGCTTCTTTAGGCTATCGCGCTGCGACGGTTCCTGAAGCATGGACTGTCTATGATGGAAAACTCTATTTAAACGCAAGCCTACGCGCCCGCACACTCTGGCTTAAAGATGTGCCTGGCAATATTAAAAAGGGCAATAAAAATTGGCCAAAAATTTTAGATGCCTAAAATTTGTTATATATGAGAAGAGCAGTTTATTATCATAGACTGCTCACAAAATTACACACCTATTCTTTGCCAAGCATATCGCTAATCATTTGCGCTGCATAATCTACTACAGGGATAATTCTTGGATAGTTCAGCCGCGTAGGCCCGACAACACCGACAACGCCTACTATTGAATTTTGTTCGTCATGATAAGGGGCAACAACAACCGAAGAGCCCGATAATGAGAAGAGGTTATTTTCTTTACCAATGAAAATTTTAACGCCATCACTCCCCTCCGCCTTGCTTAAAAGATCTATAATTTCGCTTTGTGTTTCAAAATCTTGAAATAGCTGACGTAGTCGCTCTAAATCATCCTGCGCTTTAACATCATCTAGTAAATTTGCCTGCCCTCGGACAATGAGGCTCTGCGGCTTTTGATTATTTTCGCCCCCAGCCCATGTTGCTATGCCCGCTTGAATAATGGATTGAGACAAGAGATCAAGTTCTTGCTCCAACTTATTAAGCTCAGCTTGCATCAAGTTTTGTGCTTGAGCCAAAGACTTACCAATCAGCTGCGCATTAATATAGTTCGCTGCTTTAACAAGGGCCGATTCTGGTAAATCATGATCAACACTCATCAAACGGTTTTCAATAGAGCCATCTTCAAATACTAAAATCACCAGCGCTTTTTGTGGTTCAATTCTCACAAACTCAATTTGCTTTAAAGGCGCGTTGATTTTTGTGGTCATAACAATACCGGCACCTTGACTAACGCCCGAAAGAATTTGACTTGCATTCCTCAATATTTTTTCATGGCTTTCATCAGCTGAGTTTTGAATTTCTTTTTCTAATAGCTGTCTATCCGCATTTGCAATACCACTATTTTCAATTAAACTATCAACAAAAAAACGCAAACCTGCTTGCGTCGGCAAGCGCCCTGCACTGGTATGGGGTGCAAAAATTAGGCCTAAATCCTCTAAATCTGACATTACATTGCGTATAGAAGCAGGAGATAGGCTTAAATCTATTTTTTTTGATAAATTACGAGATCCGCTTGCATCGCCTGATTCTAGATAGGTCTGTACGATCTGACGAAAAATATGCATCGATCTATCAGTCATAAACTGGGAAGACATATTATATTGCCTCTAAATTATTTGAATAAACATTATAAGCATTTTTTTCATGCATGCTAGGCTCAGAGACAAAGTATTTACACCCCAATATGCATTGAAATTTCTATTTCAGAGTAAAACAGAAATAAATTCTCTCAAATATCATATTTTGCCTTGACGCTTGCGCTGATAAATGGTGCTAAGAAATATAATATAAACATTAGGAAAAAAATATGTCCCACCGTCCCTCTGCCCGCCAACTTGATCAAATGCGCTCTGTTTCTTTTGAAAGAGGCTATGCGCATCATGCGGAAGGCTCTTGCCTGATCCGAATGGGCAACACCCATGTTTTATGCACAGCAACGCTGGAAGAGCGCGTGCCGCCATGGATGAAAGGGACGGGCTCAGGCTGGTTGACGGCTGAATATGGCATGCTGCCGCGTTCAACAACAGATAGAATGCGCCGCGAAGCAACAGCCGGCAAGCAATCTGGTAGAACACAAGAAATTCAAAGGCTTATCGGCCGTTCTTTACGTGCTGCTCTTGATCTAAAAAAACTGGGCGAGCGCCAAATCACAATCGATTGTGATGTTATACAAGCAGATGGCGGCACAAGAACAGCTTCCATCACTGGGGGGTGGATTGCTCTAAAAGACTGTATCGATTGGATGGTTGCGCGTGATATGGTTGAAGCTTCTGCGCTGAAAACACCTATTGCTGCGATCTCATGCGGCATCTACAAAGGAGAAGCTGTTTTAGATCTTGACTATCCTGAGGATTCAGATGCGGAAGTTGATTGCAATTTTGTCATGACAGGCGAACAGGCTCTTGTGGAAGTACAAGGCTCTGCAGAAGGACAAGTTTTCTCAAAAGCTCAATTTGATGAAATGTATGCCTTAGCAGAAAAAGGCTGTCGTGAACTTGTTTCTTTACAACAAATGTCAGGCTAAGATAGGATTATTGATGGCAGTTTCAGCTTTTGATACATTGGTGCTTGCAACTCACAATAAAGGCAAGTTGAAAGAAATTGTTGAATTAGTTGCGCCCTATGGGTGGTCAGTTAAATCAGCTAGCGAATTACAGCTCGATGAACCTGAGGAAACAGGGACAAGCTTTCAAGCCAATGCAATATTAAAGGCTAGAGCTGCCTGTGACGCAACGGGCTTGCCTGCCTTAGCAGATGATTCAGGTTTATGTGTTGCCCAGCTAGATGGTGCACCCGGGATCTATTCAGCAAGATGGGGCGGCGAGACTAGAGATTTTAAAATTGCAATGGCTAAAGTGAAATCTGAACTTAAGAAAAAAGAGATTTTTCTTAACGAAGAGCAGCTTAGCCCTCATGAAAAGCGCGCAGCCTACTTCATATCAGTTCTTTGCTTAAGCCTGCCTAATGGGGAAAATTTAACCTTTGAAGGCCGCGTTGAAGGCGCTCTCACTTGGCCTATGCGGGGCGAAAAAGGCTTTGGCTATGACCCTATCTTCATTCCCGATGGTCATGATATTACATTCGCAGAAATGGACCCTGAAAAGAAAAATCAAATGTCCCACAGGACACGTGCTTTTGATCTTTTCAAACGTGATTTCTTAGAGGCTTAAGGTGAGTGGCTCCTCCCCGACATCTCAAGACAATAGTTTTGGTGTTTATATTCACTGGCCGTTTTGTTTAGCAAAATGCCCCTATTGTGATTTTAACTCCCATGTGCGCCATGGCGGTGTTGAGCAGGACAAATTTGTTGAAGCCTATTTAACAGAAATAAAGACTGTACGATCACTAACAGGAGCGCGCTCTGTTTCTTCAATTTTCTTTGGCGGCGGCACACCTTCCTTAATGGACGTCAGCACTGTGCAAAAACTGATCGATGCAGTGGATGCAGCTTGGGGCATTGAGCAAGGTGCTGAAATTACATTAGAAGCCAATCCAACAAGCTATGAATCGCAAAAATTTTTTGACTTTAAACAAGTTGGCATCAATAGGGTTAGCCTTGGTGTGCAATCCTTACAAGATGAAGCGCTTAAATGGTTGGGACGACAACATTCTGCAAAAGAAGCTATCGAAGCAGTTATCAGTGCGCGCCAAATTTTTGATCGCGTTTCCTTTGATCTTATCTATGCACGCCAAAATCAAAGTTTAGAAGATTGGGCAAGAGAATTAAAACAAGCAATTGCCTATCATCCAGATCATCTTTCTCTTTATCAGCTGACGATTGAGCCAGGTACCGCCTTTCACCGCCTATGGCAAGCAGGCTCATTAACTCAAGTTGATGATGATATAGCCCGCGCTCAATTTGATTTAACCCAAGAGGAAACAGAAAAAGCGGGCTTGCCTGCTTATGAAATTTCAAACCATGCAAAATTAGGGGAAGAATCAAGACATAACCTCATCTATTGGCGTGGGCTTGATTATGCTGGCATTGGCCCAGGTGCCCATGGCCGCATAGAAGTAGAAGGAAAAAGAATAGCCACAGTTGCAGAAAAAATGCCTGAAGCTTGGGTGGAAACTGTAAAAAAGCAGGGACATGGCTATATCGAAGAAACATCTTTAGATAAGCAAGAAATCGCGGACGAGAGGCTTATCATGGGGCTTAGGCTTGCTGATGGGTTAAACATAAACTGCTTGAAAACAAACTATGGCTTAATCATTGATTTAAAAAAAATTGAACATCTATTTGATTTAGGATTTTTAACCCACACTAAAAATGATTATTTATGCGTAACTAAAATAGGACGCCCTGTGCTTAATAGTTTAATTTGTGAAGTGGCCTCCGCATCGGAATATGGATAATCTTCTAATAAAATAATTTAATGCATGGACTTTTATCCAAGAAATGAAGTAAACCTAGCATAGATAGATAACAGAGATAACTATATGGCTTTACACGAGATTGTTACAGTTCCTGATAAATTGCTAAGAGAGATTAGCAGCCCCGTTAAAGATATTACGTCTCAAACTCAAGATCTGCTCGATGACATGCTTGAAACCATGTATCATGCGCCTGGCATCGGCCTTGCCGGCATTCAAATTGGCATCAAAGAGCGCATTGTTGTGGTTGATATTTCTAAGGACGACGAAAAGAAAGATCCTCTTTTTCTTATCAATCCTAAAATTACAGCCTATAGTGAAGAAGAAAATGAATATGACGAGGGCTGCCTTTCTATTCCATCTTATTTCGCACCCATCATGCGTCCTGAGGCAATTAATGTAACCTATTTAGATCGTGATGGAAAAGAGCATAAAAGAGAATTTGATGATATGCTGGCGCGCGTCATTCAGCATGAAGTTGACCATCTTGATGGCAAACTTTTCATTGATTATCTCTCAAAACTCAAACAAAATATGGCTATTAAAAAAGTCAAAAAATTTATATCTGCTTCTTAATTTCAAAGAATGAGCAGCTTTAGCAAAGGATATGCGTAATGAAAATAATCTTCATGGGCACGCCTGATTTTTCTGTTCCAATTTTAGACGAAATTATAGCTTCAGGCCATGAAGTAGTTGCTGTTTATTCCCAACCCGCAAGGGCAAAAGGACGGGGCATGACTTTGACGCCAACGCCTGTTGCCAAGCGTGCGCAAGATTATGGCCTAGAGGTTTTAACCCCTATCAACTTCAAGCAAGAAGCAGATCAAGACATATTCAAAAGCTTTGATGCAGATGCAGCCATTGTGGTTGCTTATGGGTTATTGCTCCCTCAAGCAATATTAGATGGCACGAAGCTTGGCTGCTTTAATATTCATGCCTCTTTGCTGCCAAGATGGCGCGGTGCCGCTCCGATACAAAGAGCAATTATGGCGGGTGATGCAGAAACAGGTGTTATGTTTATGAAGATGGAAGCAGGTCTTGACACAGGGCCTATTGGCTTAATTGATAAAATTAAAATTCAATCTCATATGACCGCCTCCTCTGTTCATGATGATCTATCTCGTCTAGGAGCAGACTTAACAAGCCGCGCTTTAGCTGCCTTACAACGCGATAGCCTCACTTTTGTAGAACAAGAAGATCAGGGCATAAGCTATGCCCATAAAATTTCAAAACAAGAGGCGGAAATTAATTGGTCAGCATCCGCGCAAGATGTGAAAAACCATATTCATGGCCTTTCATTATTTCCAGGGGCTTTTACCCATTTTGAAGAAAGTGGAAAACAAATTCGCTTAAAAGTCTTACAAGCTGAATTGGTGGATAAAACCCACTCAGAGCACAAAGCAGGACAAATCATTTCATGCGGCGATGGGCTCATTGTTGCTTGTGGTTCAGATGCAATTAAACTGACAAGTGTTCAAAGAGCAGGAAAATCACGCATGTCAGCCGAAGAATTTTTAAGAGGCTCTGAGCTTGAAAATGGCAGCTATTTCAAAATGCTTGATAGGTCGTGAATGACAGCTTCAGACAAGCTTATCGCACTGCACAATGCAGGATATTTTACTGATAATCGCTGGCTTGTTCAAGGCATCAACATGTCTGTTGCTAGAGGTGAAATTGTCACTCTTATTGGACCCAATGGCGGCGGCAAATCAACAACGGTCAAACTTGCGCTTGGACTATTAAAACAATCAGAAGGACAAGTCTTCCGCCATCCAAAATTAAAAATAGGCTATATGCCCCAAAAGCTATTAATCGATTGGTCAATGCCTATTCGTGTTAACCGCCTAATGCAAATGTCTGGCAAAGCATCTAACAAACAAATAGAAGCAGCCTTGGATAGAGTTGGCGTTTTGCACCTAAAGCGCCAAGATGCGCAGGCCTTATCAGGGGGGGAGATGCAACGTGTTTTACTTGCACGTGCTTTTTTACATGAGCCTGATTTGCTCGTACTCGATGAACCTGTTCAAGGCGTTGATTTCAAAGGTGAGATTTTATTATATAATCTTATCACTGAAATTAGAGATGAGACACAATGCGGGATATTAATGATATCCCATGACTTGCATGTTGTAATGGCCTCAACAGACAAGGTCATCTGCTTAAATGGGCATATTTGCTGTCAAGGATCTCCGCTTAGTTTAGAAAATTCGCCTGATTATGCGCGTTTCAAAGGCACCCAATTTCAAAATTCTCATGCTGTATATACCCATAGTCATAATCATCAACATGATATCAATGATAAAATCATTCATAATATTGATGAAAATGGCTCCATGAAAAAGGGGCAAGAATAATGGAATTTTTAAATGATTTTTTCATTCGTGCTCTTATCGCAGGTATCGGGGTTGTTCTTATAGCCGCGCCTTTAGGCTGCGTTGTTGTTTGGCGGCGCATGTCCTATTTTGGAGATACTTTAGCCCATAGCATGATATTAGGTGTCGCTCTATCGATTGCTCTACAATTGAATTTAAGCCTTACGGTTTTGATTTTCTCCACCTTTGTTGCTGTTTTACTAACATTATTTACCCAATCACTACGCTTTTCTTCTGATGGCATGTTAGGGCTGCTTTCCCATGCAACACTTGCTCTTGGCTTAACACTGATTTCTTTTCTGCCCCCCATGAAAGTAGATATACTCACCTTGCTAACAGGAGGGATATTAACAGTTAGCGATAACGGTCTCGATGCTATTTTGGCTGGAGCTTTTATCATTCCTGTCATCTTATGCTTTATTTGGCGCTCTTTAGTTGCTTACACAATAAGCGCTGAAATTTCTAATGCGGAAATTGGGCACGCAAAAATTGTCAATTTAATTTATGTCATTTTGCTTGCCTGGACAGTGGCTATTTCTATCCAAGTCGTAGGTATATTACTCATTACCGCGCTACTTATTATCCCTGCCCTAACAGCGCGTCTTATTTCCAATAGCCCTGAACAAATGGTATTTGGCGCTATTGGATTTGGCATATTAGCGATTACAATCGGGCTGAACCTATCAATGCAAATAAATACGCCAGCTAGCCCCATGATTATTGTTGCGGCAACATGTTTTTTTGCGCTTTTAAGCTTAGTTAGTTTTATGAGAAAACTTTTACTCAGTTATAAATGACTGTCAATTCACTTGTCTTTTAACAATTTTTGCAAGAAAAATACCGCTAACCATAGAGATTATAAATAAAATCCCTTGCCAGCCTCCAAAACTAATCGAAGCAATCACAGGACCTGGGCATAGCCCAATAAGCGCCCAGCCCACACCAAACAAAATAGAACCGAAGACAAGCGAAGGGTTAATTTTTATACTTGGATTTGCTGGAAACACCTCTGCTGCACAAGGCTTTTTCATTCGCTTTGATATCTGCCAAGCAAAAAACATCGGTATAATTGCACCAGTTAATACAAAAGCTAAGGTTGGATCCCACCGACCAAAGATATCGAGCCAATTTTGGATTTTATTCGTATCTGTCATGCCAGAAATTAATAAGCCAAGACCAAATAAACCACCTGCAAAAAAAGAAAATAAATAATGCATCATACAATTCCGATCATATGACGAAATATATAGAGGCTGACCATGCCTGCAGCTAAGTAAATAAGCGTTGCAATAATGCCGCGAGGGGCAAAGCGAGAAATACCACAGACCCCGTGCCCGCTTGTACATCCGTTTGCTAGATGAGAGCCAAATCCAACGAGCAGTCCTGCTATAATGATGATCATCATATTGTCTGTAATATTTGTTTGTGCATTTAGATTTAAAAGCTGGTTTGCTATCCATGGTACCGTGACCAAGGCAATGACAAAAAATAACGCACGATACCAATTTTCAGATTTTATATTTGAGAGCAAATCTGCAAGAATGCCACTTGCTCCCATGATGCGACCATTGCAAAGCAAATACATAGAAGCAGCAAAGCCGATGAGTAAACCACCCGACAGCCCATAAAGATAAGATGTTTCAGTCATAAATGCCTAACCTTTATATTCATATGTTGATTGTTCATACCATAAAAAAACCCCGCAAAAGGCGAGGTTTTTTAAAGAATTTTATTTAAACAAAGTTTATGCAGCTGCTTCTAATTCTGCTTGTTTTTTAGCAATACGCTTTTTAACATCTTTTGCTTTTTGAGAGAGTTCAGCCTCTTTAGCTTTTGCAAGAAATCCGTCAAGCCCACCGCGATGTTCAACCGTACGCAATGTAGAAGCAGCAATACGCAGTTTCACCTTTTCGCCAAGAATATCAGACATTAAAGTCACATTCACGAGGTTAGGAAGAAAACGACGGCGTGTTCTATTGTTAGCGTGAGAAACATTGTTACCAGATAAAACGTCTTTACCAGAAAGTTCACAGCGACGAGCCATTGTCAAAACCTTTATACGTAATATTCAGCCTAATCAAAATAACAACGCTGAATCTTTTAAATTAATATCAAGTCGCGCTTATACCTAACTGTAATCAATAGGTCAATAAGGAGTCTTTGTTGTTTATAATAATTTTGAGAAAAAAACGAGATTAAAAGCAAAATTAAACCTTTATTAACCATCAAATTCAAATAAAAATTAACCTAATCACGCCAATATTGGTGAATATAGAGTTTCAAGCCATGTTTAAGTTTTCCTTAACAACTGAAAAACAACCTTTATCTTGAAATATATTAGAGTATTCTGGAGTAAATTATGCCGCGTCATTTGCCAGCGATGAAAGTCGCTTCTTTTCTATTTGTTGCTCTGCTTGGATCACAAAATTCAGCAAAGGCTTATGAAGCAGGCGTTTGGCAAGCACGCTATAAAGTCTATGTATCAAGCCTGCCATTGGGGCAGATTGATATTAATGGCTCTATCGATGAGCAAGACTATAAAGTGGACGGCAACGCCAAATTAATCGGCTTAATAGGTGCTGCCTTTAAAATAAGTGGCGGTGCTAAAGTTGAGGGGAAATTTGATAGTCCCCATTCAACACAGGCGAATGCAGGCTATAAATTTCATTATAAAAGCCCAAGAACGCATGATTCCATTTCTTTAAAAACACAAAATGGCTCTGTTGCTCATCTGAGCGCTCGCAAAATGGCTGAC
This sequence comes from Hyphomicrobiales bacterium, assembly GCA_011524605.1. Classification (GTDB taxonomy): domain Bacteria; phylum Pseudomonadota; class Alphaproteobacteria; order Rhizobiales; family WTKA01; genus WTKA01. The sequence continues at coordinate 13,768 of WTKA01000136.1, forward strand.
CCTCTTGGCACTCGCATTCCTGTGACACAAAAGCATAAGCAAAATATCGCTGATCCGATCACTGCTTTTATCTTGCCAGCTAAAAATTCAGACGGACATATTTCAAAAGAAGACTGCAACCATATTGTGCCAATTTTTGACGGTCGTGAACGCTTTGATTTAAAGCTAAGCTATAAGCGCATGGATAAAACTGGCGGAAGATTTTACAAAGGCTATACAGGCCCCGTTGTCGTTTGTTCGGCAGACTATAGGCCAATATCAGGTCATCGTTCCGATGATGAACTCGCAGCTTTTTCAGCAAAAAGTAAAAATATGGAAATTTGGCTTGCACCTGTGGTTGGCACACGTCGCCTCTTTCCGTTTAAATTTCTACTACCTACCCCTTTTGGTAAAGCAGAAGTGGCTGCAGATCGCTTTCACAGCAATGCAAAAGAAATCAAACAGTCAAAGTTATCAGAATAATTTTTGTTTTTTTAAAGCGCAAGCCAATGCCAAAGTGTATATTTAAGAAGATAAAATCTAAAATATTGCGCGATTAATCAGAAGCAAAATCGCGCCTGCCATAACAGTAAGCTACTTTTCTTGTCCGTTCATAGGGTAAATCTGTTGGTATAGAATGGACTCAATAATCAAGTCCTGAGCCTAAAACAAAAAAATTAAAATAAAGCGAGAAGGCCATTATTATAAGATTGCACAATAGAGCTTATAGACGACATTGCAATTTGCTGACGCATGGCATTTAAATTTAACTTCACCGATTCTGCTTCATCATCAACAGCGCGAATATTTTCGCTATTTTGCTGCAATAGCGATTGATTATTAGAAAGTTGATCTATTTCCATTTCCAACAAGTCTGCCTCCAAAGCGTAACTATCGGCTTCTTGCTGCATTTTAAGCTTTGTTTGCTCAAAAAGGCTTATATCTTCTTCAATGAGCGCCTCTGTACCCCAGCCTCTAAACCCCTCATTGCCAGCATTAATCCCTGAGGTTTCACCAAAACTAATAAATTCTTGATAAAACCCACCGTTAAGGGGGGCAAACCCATTGGGAGTGCTTAAGTCTCCTGCCCCAGATGAAGGGCTGATTGTTGTGCCTTCTCCGATCAAATCCCAATAGGAAAAGAGATTAGCATCATTTTGCTCAGCCTCACTTAACGTCTGATTGACATTAGCCACGATCTCCCCAGCAGAACGCACATCATTGTAAAATCTCACATCATAAATTTCACCAGAATAAATTTGAGCAGGATTGAAGCCACCGCCAGCTGCATAGGGTGCATCAAATTCTTGACCTATGACAAAATCACCATTTGGCGTCACTGCACCGCCTGCATGTCCTGCGCCTCCTGCAATATTACCAATTAATCCGCCGTCCATATAAAGGTTAAACTCACCAGAAGCACTTTCATAAGTGATTGACATTTGATGGCGAGTACCATCAAAATACTGCGTATTATCTGCTACAGTTATATCATTGCCAGCAGTGCCCTCTAAATTCATGCGTGTAAAAGCGCTGTAAACTTCAAGGGCTGCGTTATTACCGCCTGCCACTGTATAAGAAAAAAATACTGGTGTTGTTCCTGCTGAGGGATCTTGGGTTGAAGAAAATGAAAATTCATAGGTAAAATCGCCTGAAAACGGCGTGAAATTTTCATTCACCAAAAACTGATCTGTTCGCCCGTCATTAATAGAAATACCTGAATAATAGGGGTCTCCTGTGAAAGATAAGAAACTATCCTCTCCAGAGATTATATGCGCTTGTTTAAATAGCTCCATTGCTTGATCGCTATAATTTTGGCGCTCTGTCGTATCATTTGTTTCCTTGGCTGCTTGAGCTAAATTAATCGCGCGGTCCATTAACTCTACACCGCTTTCAAAGCCTAATGTTTCTTCCCTTGCAGCGTCTTTTTGCTTTTGTAAAAGCTGAATGTCATATGAGTAAGAATCAAGCTGAGCATTCAAACGAGCAGCCGTTGCTTGTAAATAACCATCTGTTGTATTGGAGAGAGCGAGATCACCCGTTGATAATTTTTTTTCTATATCCCCGCCTTGTTTTTTCAAGCTTTTAACAGAATTTAGGGCAGAAAACTTAACAGCGTTAGATATAACGATGGCACTCATCTTTTGGTTTCTCCAAATATTTTTATCTATGCTTTTCTCGCATAGTATCTGAAATCTAAACTCAAAAGATAAAGTTTAATTTAAAAACTATAGTTAATGGTTTTTATTCACACTTATTATGATTGAAAAAAACTTATGATTACAATATTTTAAAGCGTGCTTTTGCGCCGCGTTCAATGGCTGCACAAATAAGCTTATCAAGCCCTAATGCCTCTTGATAAATTTGTAGCAAGCGCAATTCTTCTTGCTCCACATGCAAATCAGCAACCGCAACCTCAACAGCCACCGCATAAGCGGTTTCGTGCAAGGATGTTGGCAAAGAAGCAAGAACAATATTTAAAATATCATCAAGCCCATTTTCATCACTTAGAAGTTCACCACAATTTTCGGCGACCTCAACTAAGCGCTTTTCATCAAATTCCTTAAAAACAGGCAAATTATTAATCATCATGCCAATGCGCCGTAATTCACTATCTGTCATTTCTTGATCCGCAGCTGACATAGCAACCATGAGATAGATTAAAGCTTCTTCTGGCGTTACGGTTTTAACAATTGCGTTCATAATGTTTTCCAAGTTTTTAAATTGCACTGCAAATTTAATGTGATTTAATTTTGAAAGATAAGTCAAGTTACATAAAAATTTATCAATGAAAATTATGGGGTTATCGCTATCTATTTTTCATATCAGATTATGAATTTATTGAATTGCTGAAATAATTCACTCTGACTTTAATTTACATCCTATAGCTTA
>WTKA01000140.1 GCA_011524605.1 Hyphomicrobiales bacterium
TTTCTTCAACCAATGGGGTTTTGGATTTCGTGAGAAAATTTCCCGTTTTGGATTTTCATGCCAGCCAATGTTGAAGGCGTTATCTTTCTTGAAGAATGTGAGGCTATGATAGGGTAAATTATCATCAATCCAGAAAGCTAAGTCCTGCCATGTTTTGAATTCGGTTTTGCCTGCATTGAAAACCGGAATAGTGATACAAGCAGCAGCGCCTATATATTCATCATTATCGCGATGATCCCATATATGATAGGCGTAATTTTTTTCATTAGATGCGCATTTGAGGCCATGTTTATTGCCAAAATCATTCAATGTTGCAGATCGAAAACCAGAACGGATAATGATCGAACCAAATTTCTCGGTTAACGGCTCCAATATATTATCACAGAGCTTTTGACCTGCTTCGATGGCAAGCTCTTTATCGTCAGTTATGTTGCTAATATTATATGCAGCCGCAATCTCAGAATAGAGAAACTGCCGCATTTGGAAATGTTGGGACAATTTCACTTGTCCCAATTTTTCCAGTTTCCAAAAAGTAGATTTCATTGATTTGAACCCGGGTTCATTAATGTCGAAGAATTGAACAAGCTAAGTCACTTGTGCTATTTTGTATTACATTGATCTTGGCACCGCTAACTTTTTGACTGAATGATCCTTGTTGAGTTGCTGCTCCAAAAATAATCCCTACTGAACGAATGGCATCTTGCATCGGGGTTCCAGTGAGGGTAGCTAGCACCAATGCACACATTTCTATATTATCAGCCATAGGAACGCGTGTAAGCGGTTTTACATCAACAATGCCTCTGCCCCAAACGACGACATCAAACGGCTCATGGGTGAGAGCGCATCTACTGTCATCATCTCTGCAAAATTTGCCATTCACTGTGAGTGCTTGTGCTTCACGACCATAATAGCTATTTAAGTTGGCTGCTAATCGCTCAGCGATTATTGGATTATTCTTTGTAATTTGATTGCTTGCTGCCCATCCACTGCTTGTCATAGCCAGTAATGTTAAGCACATGTAAAACATGTAAGATAGTGGGTTTACGTAGTTAAATATTTTTGATGTGATCATAGTAAACTCCCTAATGTAAAAAATAAAATTGCTACCGGAGAAAAACCTCTGGCAGCCGGGGAGTTAGTAAGTCGCCGTTAGACAACCGCTACAGCCTTTAAGCTAAAGCTCTATTGCATACGCTGTAGCCTCCCCAACCATAAAGGAAGAGGAGGTGACATTACGGTTGACACCAACCGCTAACGGAGGGGTTTCGAAGCCCCAGGGCAATGCATTTCCAATGCCTTGTTAATAGCTTACCACTCTGGGTATAGGAGTACAAGTTCAATTGTTTGAGCCTCAGAATTATTCTCAAATTTTTTATAAAATTGCTTGGTTGATTATCAAGAGCATAGGTGGTTTTGATATCTGATATATTGAAAAAATCTCGACCTTGTACCTGTAGGTAAAAGTAAGAAAAACACCTCAAATCGGAAGTGGATCGGAAGTCAAAAATTATAAAGTATTGATTTTATTTAATAGTTTTCGCTACCGATCTTATGTTGATTTTGGAGGTTAAACAGGTTCTTTTTTGAAATTAAAACTAGCATTCTGATTGAAAGAGTATCTATTGCTGCTGCAACCAATTTAGACGCGTAATTTATTTAAGGTATATTTGAATAATAATATCATGTTCCTTGCCTTGTAACATCCGCTTTAAATATCTTTCAAAGGATTTGTCATAGTCATTCATTCTTCGAGAAGGATTTCTACATTAATTTTCCTGATATATCTGTAGCCGGAGAGAGGTTAGGGAGCCTAATTATCAAACAATAAATGCGGGATTTGCTTCAAGTCCACAATGTTACCAGATATTTAGATACTCACTCCCACGGCGTGATATTAATATTAATAGGTCTAACCTCTTTGGAGTTACCTTTATCTACTTTCTTTTTATGAGCTTCGATCTGCGCTCTTCTTTGCTCAGATGTTAATGCACCCGGGTTCATTCTTTTTTCATTGAATAGGCGGATTTCTCTGGCGTGCAACCTAAGTTCTTCTTTCTTAAGTCGCGTTTCGCGATCCATCACAGCGCCTTCTCGCTGCCGCAAATGCTTCACAGACTTAGCCTCTTCAAAGGCATCATCAGCTGAATACCCTTGCTTCATTAAATGAATTACAAGGCCTGCATTTGTGTGATGAGCTAGCTTTGAATAAAACTCCTTATCATTGTAAACCTCAATAAAGTTTTTCCTAAAATTGAAGAAGAACTGGAAATCAGGCTGTTTTGGAAATGTAACACCACGTTTCTCAGGAAATTTTGATTTCCCTACCATATGCCAATTATAGATTGACCATTCAACGAAACTTAAAAGATCATCGCCTTGATAACCCTTTATCAAATTACAGGCGCAACCTTTTTCTTTTGGTGAAAACGAAAATGTAGGAAAATCAGGCCAAGCATCGCGATAAACGTCATTCCAAAATTTATTGATTGTATTTGGCGTTGCTTTTGAGTTCTTTGCGGCCTCGCGCCGCGCCTCCCTCATTTTTTTAAATCTATCAAGAGAGTGATTAACTGTGTGACTAATAGCCTTCAAAGGATTATCTTCTGCACCCTGATCTTTATCTTTAATCTCAGAGGTCTTCTGTTCGTCCGTGTGCGTAGCACACTGTTTATAATTATTATTATCTTTTGTTATTCTATATTCTATATTATGAGGCGCAAATTCTGCGGGGGGTACCCGCAAATCTTGCGGGGGGTCTTGCGTCTTTAATTTCTTGTTTGGTATCAAGGAGTTAGTTGTCTTTTTAAGTTTTTCTTTTTTTGGCGTAGGTAAACTGACCATCCCTAAAGCCTCCCAGTTAATTTTGTAATTGTAATAAGTTATACCCCCTCTATCTAGAGGAACCCTAGTAATCCACCCCTTCTCTAGAAGGAATTTAATAGCCCCTTATATAGTACGTTCTTGGTACCCAACAGCGCCAGCGATCTTGGTACCTTTAGATGACCACATACCATTGATCATTTGTTTTAGAGTAATGACTTCCCAATCTTTATTCCATTGGATGGTACGTTCCGCAATGAAGTATAGCACAGCATAATAAGAGGGTTTTACTGTCTCTCTAATATTTGCGTTTAGGTATTGGAATTTTTTAATGCTAGATGAGAAATAAGATTGATTGGACATTTATTTTTCTTTCTAGTATTTTATCTCACAGGCTGCTGCTCATTGGCTTTTAGCCAATTTTCAATACTATTTTGCGAGTACAAAATACGCTTACCCACACGCACATAAGGTGGCCCTGATCTTGCCATTCGCCATTTTACTAAAGTTGATGGATGTACTCCAAGATGCTCTGCAAGGCGTTCGGAAGTCAGATAACCATCAATGGACGGTTGTTGTTTCTTTCTTTTGGGAGTGTGCATGGCTGTTGCCTCCATCTGATTGCATTTGATGGTGATGATAGGCGAAGCTGCACTTTAGGATCGGGGGTAAAATCTAACTATTTTACCCACCCTTTTCTGTGGGAGTGCCTCACGTAGAAAATTTCTTCTCTACGTCTTTCTATGACTAAGTCTTCTATTTCAAAATCTCCATTATCAAATTCGTGAATGACCGTGGTCGAGCTTGTTTCTTCCTTAAGCCATTTGCGGAACTCTCGAATTAAGTTTTCGTCTTCAATACCAGATTTTTTGCATAACGCAGCAAATGTGATCCGTTTGCTCAAATATCGTTCCCCGTTCTTCGTTTCTGGTTCTTTGAGCATTTCCGTGTTTGTTGGGTCAAAAAATTTATCCGCAATTTCCCGGAACTTCTCACGAACACTATCTTGAGGTAGCGGTTCTGCATGTGAGCTTACTACATGTTGTCGTTCAAACGCGGTCATTAATCTGACGTTTTCCGCATAATCATTGCATAGATTAATCAGCGTTTGCGGCACATGTTCTTTTGTTTTTTGATAGTTTTCGCCGCCAGCTTTTCCAATAGCCACAACTAGATAACGCAGGTCTCCAGTTGTCCTAAATAAGTTTTCTGCATCTAAAAATGCGTTCTTATCTAGTGGTTTGTTACCTTCCCAATTGGTCATTATTTTTTCCTTTCGGACTTACAGCCTGTCCGGCAATTTCAGTCGCTGCTCTTAACGGATCGTCTGCTAGATGCGTGTATCTCATTGTGGTTTGTGCCTGAGTATGGCCTAGTAATGCTCCAACAATTGGGAGCGATACGCCCTGACCAACCAACACAGATGCATAAGTGTGCCGGAGATCATGAGGGCGAACATCAGTTAATCCAAGAGGGGGTTTTAGACCGGTTGTTTCTGCTAATTTTATTGCATCGGAAAAAGTGATTTCTCCATTCGTAAACTTGAAGCCAAGCTCGCTAACAGGCTAAGCCATTGTTTCGTCTTGCCACAAAAGAGCGGTGGCAAATTCGCGAGCAAAGTGCCAAGTTTTCTTGATATCAGTAAGCGGTTGATCCGAAACTTTCCCAGGAAAAACATATTTGTTAGAGAGATTTTCTGCTTTGATGGAACGCAGCAACTCCAGCGCTGGCTCAGATAACGGTATCCGGTGCGTTCGTTTCTGCTTTGTGTGATGTGATGGCTTCGTCCAGTGCCCACTGATAAGATCAAATTCGTTCCACTCTGCCGAAAGGATTTCGCCTTTGCGTGCACCGGTAAATAGTAGCATTCGTATTGCATTAGCGCTTACTTTCTCTTTGCAATGTATCAAAGCTTGAGAGAGCTTATTCAACTCATTATGGGATAGATACCTTTCACGTTCTTCCTCTCGGTTTTTTGAAACGCCAATCGCAGGATTTTCGTTAATCCAGCCCCATTGGATTGCAAGGTTGAGTGCTTTTCTAAGAACTTCTAAAACACGGTTCGCGCGTACGGGCTTTTCGGTTGAAATAGAGCGGTGTAGATTATCAATTTCTGAAAATGTCAGATTTATAACCCTCACTTTGCCCAACTTGGGCAGTATGTAGTTTTTCCACATAGAGCGATCATCGTTTGCGGAACGTTCCGCTTTTCTTGGTAGGTGCTCTCTATCGTACCTTTGAAACAAATCTTATACGGTGGGCGCATTTCTTTGTGTATCTCTCTCTGCCAGTGGGTCGTTGCCTAAATCTAACTGACGCTTCATATGAGCAGCTTGATCTCGTGCTGCACTCACAGACCATATTGGGTATGCTCCAATTGTAACTCGTCTTTCCCTGCCTTGAAATCGGTAGTTCAAGATGAACGATTTTGCGTCCTTTGCCGTAGCACGGATGCCAAAGCCTTTCAGCTCGCCGCAATAAGTTATTTCATTTCCACTCTTAGGATATGTCAAACCCTTAATTAATTTATAGGTTAGCTTAACTCGCTTCATTATACTACTGTGTCCGTATTTTTATGACTATTAGCAGGAACGAAAGGCAATGGAAAGAAATTAAATGAAATTGAATTACATCAATAAATACAGAATTATATTTGATTTTCATTGTGTTTTTAGAGCGTTGAAAATGCATTTATTTTAAGGCTCATAACCTGAAGGTCGTAGGTTCAAATCCTACCCCCGCAACCAATTT
>WTKA01000134.1 GCA_011524605.1 Hyphomicrobiales bacterium
TTGGACGGGCGCGTAATAAAGCTGTTTAAAAGATAAAGCTAAATGACTAGGCTCAAGACCTATTAATTTAGTCCATTCTGCGCCGATAGATTTACACTATGAACAGAAAAGAAAGCGCTGGAACTACTTGTAATTTCAAGCTTTTTTGACGCATTCATGGTGTAAATATATGGTGCCCATTAAATTTAAAAGTGGGTTTGAGTTAAAAGTATCATTTGTCAAAAATAAAGTTTCAACAATAGCAAAACTATTCTTTTACTTTATTTTCATCCACTTAATACTTTTAATTCAAACAGAATTGAACAAAATTAATAGGTCTTGAGCCTAGCTTTCAGGCTGCCATTCCCCAATTTCAATTTTATTCGCAACAATAACAGCTTGCGTTCGGCTATCCACATTTAGCTTTTGCAAAATCGCAGAAACATGCGCTTTCACCGTTGCTTCAGAAACATCAAGCTCAAAGGCTATTTGTTTATTTAGCAACCCTTCTGAAACCATCATCAAAACACGAACCTGTTGCGGGGTTAAAGAAGAAAGCCTTAAGATTAATTCTTGCGTATCACTATTGCGTTCCATGTCAGGATTAAAGCCATCTGGATACCAAATATCTCCGTTAACAAATGTTTGAATTGCCATACGCATGCTATCTAAATTCAAGCTTTTTGGGATAAAACCTGTTGCTTGGAAATCAAAGCATTTTTGAATCACATCCATTGTTTCAGTTGCAGAAACAACGACCACAGGAATTTGCGGATATTGCGCACGAAGGTAGATTAAACCTGAATAACCCTTAACACCCGGCATATTCAAATCTAGTAAAATAAGATCTATTTCGTCATCCTCTTTAAGAGTATCAATAATCGCATTCAGACTATTTGCTTCAAAAATCTCCGCTTCTTTAAAGCTACCCTGAACAGCAAGACGCAACGCACTTCTAAACAGCGGATGATCATCTGCAATTATAAAACGAAATCCCATTAGCTACCTTTCAAATAACTTACTTGCTATTTCAAGCATTAGCTTAGATAAAAGCCTTATACCGTCCCTTTCAAGCAAAACCAAATATACGATATTAGGGGCAATAATATGTCACTAATATGAAAAATTTGAATTTAAACCAAATTTCTGTCTAATTTCCATAGCTCAACTATGCAACCAAAGTATATAACACAATATTAATAAAAATACCTCCCTGCCGACAGACAGAGAGGTAGATTAATTTTGTCTTACAAAGTGTTTAAAATCACTTATTTTTTAAGTGAATCACGAATTTCTTCAAGAAGCACTTCTTGGCGTGGAGGCTCTGCAGGTGCTTCAGCCGCTTCTTCTTCTTCCTTGCGCTTCATTTCGTTCATACCTTTAACAAGCATGAATAAAACAAATGCAACAATGGCAAATGAAATCATATTATTAATGAATAAGCCGTAGTTCAAAGTAGCGATACCCGCTTCTTTTGCTGCTTCAATTGTTGCAAAGCTGCCTTCACCTAAAGTGACGAATAGATTTGAGAAATCAACGCCGCCAAGTATCAAGCCAACGAGTGGCATAAAAATGTCTGAAACCAGTGACTTTACAACAGTACCAAAAGCAGCACCTAAAATGATACCAACAGCCATATCAAACATGTTGCCTTTTACAGCAAATTCTTTAAATTCCTTAAACACAGAATAATCTCCTAAAATCAAATCAAATATAAATTCTTAATAAATAGTTAAAACTGTTTTTTCAATAAAAAAAATGAATTTTCGTAATATTGCCGCATTTATATTTGCATCTATTTATGAAATGCGTAATTTATTTTTAATATTGCAAAGATTTAAGGAAATAGAATGCCAACGATCGCTCTTGTTGATGATGACCAGAATATTTTAACGTCAGTCTCAATCTCTTTTGAAGCAGAAGGCTTTAAAACACAAACATATACAGATGGGCATTCTGCACTTGAAGGCTTGGCTATGGATCCGCCAGACCTTGCTATATTCGATATAAAAATGCCACGAATGGATGGCATGGAGCTTTTACGCCGTTTTCGAGCAACTTCAAACTTGCCCGTGATTTTTTTAACCTCAAAAGACGAAGAAATTGATGAGTTATTTGGCCTTAAAATGGGGGCAGATGACTTTATCAAAAAGCCATTTTCACAAAAACTTCTAGTAGAGCGGGTCAAAGCTATTTTGCGTAGAGGGCAGGCACGTGCACAATCCCCCTCTGCACCCTCAAATACTGCTGATGACAGTAATTTAATGAAACGCGGCCGTTTAGAAATGGATACAGAACGGCATACTTGCACATGGACAGGTAAAGAAGTGACCTTAACAGTTACTGAATTTTTAATTTTACAAACATTAGCGCACCGGCCTGGCGTGGTAAAAAGCAGGGACAGCTTAATGGATGCCGCTTATGACGATCAAGTCTATGTTGATGATCGTACAATTGACAGCCATATAAAAAGGTTGAGGAAAAAATTTAAGCGCGTTGATGACAGCTTTGACATGATTGAAACATTATATGGCATTGGATATAAGCTGAAAGAAGGTTTATAAATCTTACTTTGATCTGCGTGAGTTGCCCGTATTTTCTCTATCGATTTATTTCAAAAAATTCTATATCCAAACATGTAAAAATCATAATGCCTTAGATATACAAAGGTGATATGATTTAGGCACAGACCTTAGGCTCACGCATGAATTTTAATAACTTAATATATTATATGCAATGAATTATATCCGGCGTCAAACGGCACAAATTAAACGTTTTTTTGAAAAATATGCCTTCTCCTCCCTGAGTAGAAGAATTTTGTTTCTCAACCTCATAGTTATTCTAATTTTATCTTTTGGCATTCTATATCTTAATCAATTTCGCACAGGTCTTATTTTAGCACGTACAGAAGCGCTCACCGCACAGGGTCAAATCATTGCTGCGGCCATTGCAGCATCTGCAACTGTTGACACAGATGTGATTACAATAAACCCCGAAGACCTGCTCAACCTTGATACAGGCGAAAGCCTTGCCCCCTTTGATAGCATTCGCGATCCATATGACTTTCCCCTAAACCCGGAGCGTGTTGCTCCTATCATTAGACAGCTTGTTTCACCCATTCGCACAAGAGCGCGCCTGTATGACCACGACACGCAACTCATTATTGATTCCAGATTTGTGTATGGGCGCGGCTCTATCATAAGCTTTGATATTGCGCCACCAAAGCAGCATCATGAACGCGGCTATTTAGGGAATATATTAAGCAGATTGCTTGCTTTTTTTAATTCAAATAGCTTACCGCAAACGAGTAATACCTATTCTGAAGAAGGAATGGGGTTTGATGAGCTTGAGCAAGCCCTTAATGGCAATATCGCTTCTTTTGTTCGTCAAGACCCTAATGGCAAAGCCATTGTCTATGTTGCTGTACCTGTACAAAGATTTCGCTCAATTTACGGCGCTCTTTTGCTATCAACAAACTCTGATGAAATTGATAAAATTGTTGAGGCTGAACAGCTTGCAATCTTACGCTTAATGTTAATCGCAATTGCAGCTTCAAGCCTTCTTTCCATTTTACTCGCCGCAACAATAACAAGTCCTGTGAAAAAACTATCCTTAGCTGCTTTAAAAGTGCAAAGAGGCATTGCAAACCGAGTTAATATTCCTGAATTTTCAGATCGACATGATGAAATTGGCAACCTATCGCGCGTCTTAAACACAATGACTACCGCCTTATATCAAAGACTTGATGCGATTGAAGCCTTTGCCGCTGATGTTGCCCATGAAATAAAAAACCCCCTTACCTCTATTCGCAGTGCTGTTGAAACATTGCCAAAAGTCCAAAACGAAGAACAACAGAAACGGCTCTTAGCGATCATTAATCATGACGTACAGAGACTGGATCGGTTAATCAGCGATATATCTGATGCGTCCCGTCTCGATGCTGAGCTTGCCCGCGCAAATTCAAAAAATCTGAATATTCACACTCTATTAACAGGCCTACTTTCTACCTTAAAAGATGCGACAACTAAGAATGAAAATAATATTGATATTCAGTTTACATCTTTATTACGTAGACCTGCACAAATATCAGGCCACTCCTCTCGCCTCGGGCAGGTGATTGCAAATCTTATTGACAATGCCCGCTCTTTCTCCCCTGAAAATGGCATTATAAGCGTTACCCTTTCAGAGCTTGATAGTAAGAAAATTATTATTCACATTGACGATGATGGCAAAGGGATTGCAGAAGATAATTTAGTTCGTATTTTTGAGCGCTTTTATACGGATCGTTCAGAACAAAGTGGGTTTGGACAAAATTCTGGCCTTGGCTTATCCATTTCAAAACAAATTATTGAAGCCCATGGTGGTGATATCTATGCGTCTAACCGATATAATGAACAGGGAGACATAATAGGTGCTCGCTTTAGTATAGAGCTTCCAAAAACAACGCAAAAAACTAAAAAAGCTTGAAATTACCAGTAGCAACTACACTTTTCCTCCTGTTCATATGTAAATCTACTGGTGCAGAATAAACTAAATTAATAGATCCTGAGTCCAATGCTTCCTCCCTTATCAAAAATTGATATGATATCTAACATAAGCCAAGCAAGGCTGCATGCAAATGCAGTAAGCTTGAACGGCCAAGGTCTTCTTATTATTGGTGAAGCTAAAAGCGGCAAAACATCTTTAACACAAGCCTTAATAAAGAAAAGCACACGAAATATTTTAATTGCAGATGATCAAACACTCATTCAACAATCGCAACAACATCTTCATCTCAATGCGCCAAAATCCATTCAAGGGCTTATGGTTGACCAAGAGGGAAAAGTTACACGCCATAAGTTTATTGAGAATATTCCCTTAAGCTGGATTTGCTTGCTTTTTGGTGATAATGAGCCTCAAAATAAAAGCGTTAAGATCAATGAACAAAATTTTTTGATCCATAATATAAAGGCAAAATCGATGTCAGCAGATGCATTAGCCGCGCTTTTGCTCAAAAAAAGCTTTTAACAAAGCAGCTGATTCAACCTCACAAAAGCCTTCGTAAATTTCGGGCTTATGATGTAAAGCCCTTGCCCCTACCAAGCCATTTCCAGCTGAAACACCTCCGCTTTTTGGGTCGCTTGCGCCATAATAAATAGCATCAAGACGCGCAAAAGAAATTGCACTTAAACACATGGGGCAAGGCTCTAAAGTCACATAAAGCGTGCAGCCAATCAGGCGGTTTTGCTTTAAAACTTCACAAGCCTTGCGAATAGCAATCATTTCAGCATGAGCTGTTGGATCCCCCAACCGTTTCATTGCATTTGCCGCAGTGGCAATCACTTGATCTTTTTTAGCAATGACAGCACCAACAGGCACTTCATCAGCCTCAAAAGCAATTTGAGCGTGATTTAATGCTATCTGCATAAAATCTTTTACCTGCCCCATTATTCCTCGCTTATTTTTTATAAACCATGTTATAAGCTAGCTCTTTAGCAAATAAACACAGGGTTTGACCATATGGCAAGTGATGTTCAAGATGAAACAGCCAATAAAAATGATGGAGAGCGCATTGCAAAAGTTATGGCGCGCCATGGTTTATGCTCACGCCGTGATGCTGAAAGCTGGATATCTGAAGGCCGTGTCAAGCTCAACGGTACTTTGCTCACAACCCCAGCTGTTAAAGTTACCGATAAAGACCGTGTTGAAGTCGATGGTTTTGAATTGCCAACGAAGCAAAGTACAAGATTATGGCTTTATCACAAACCTGCAGGCCTTGTTACAACGGCAAAAGATGAAAAAAATCGTGATACAATATTTTCTAAGTTGCCAGAAAATCTACCAAGGGTGATATCCGTTGGTCGGCTTGATATTAACACAGAAGGGCTATTATTACTCACAAATGATGGCGGCTTATCTCGTGTTTTGGAATTGCCAAAAACAGGTTGGCTAAGGCGCTATCGTGTCCGCGTTTTTGGTAAAGTCAATCAAGAAATGCTAGATGTGCTTAAAGAGGGCGTCGTTGTGGACGGCGTACATTATGGCTCTATTGAGGCAACTCTTGAGCGCAGCCAGGGCCACAATAGTTGGCTCATGCTTGATTTAAGAGAAGGTAAAAACCGAGAAATCAAACGCGTGATGGAATATCTAGATCTGCGTGTAACACGGTTAATTCGCATTTCCTATGGCCCTTTTCAACTGGGCGATTTAGAAAGAGGCCATGTAAAAGAAGTCCGCGCACGAATTTTAAAAGAACAGCTTGGCGCTAAAGTGATTGAAGAGGCGGGATGTTATTTTGCAAATAATGTAAATATACAAAAGTCGACCCTTGGCTTACGCCCAAAGCCTTTAAATAATACAAAAAATAATAAGCTTAAAAATAAAGATAGCTTTAAAAGCGCAAAGCCGCAAAAATGGTCAAAAAACTCTGATTACAAAGATAAAAACAACGAGAGGGATGGCGCAAAAAACAAGCCGCAAAAAAGAGGCAAAGCGCAGAAACAAGCCGGCACAAATTCATTTAGGCGAAGCAAATGAGAATTATTTCTGGCAACCGTAAAGGGATGACCCTCAAATCCCCTCAAGATAGAAATATTATTCGACCAACGACAGACCGAGTGAAAGAAAATATATTCAACATTCTTGAACATAATTATCTACCAGATGGCTGGCCCCATTTGCGCGTGTTAGATTTATGCGCGGGAACGGGAGCATTGGGCTTAGAAGCCTTGTCGAGAGGGGCTTCTTACTGCGTTTTTGTTGATACATCTCCTGAGGCAAGAGGTTTAATTCGCGGGCATTTAGAGCAAATGGACGCCATGGCGAAAGCTAAAATTTTTCGGCGTGATATAAAATCATTAAGCACGCCTGAGCGCGGTGAAAAATTTCAGCTCGTCTTTGCTGATCCTCCCTATGGCAAAAATTTTGGCGCCACCATTTTAGATCAACTCGCAAAGAATGAATGGCTTAGTGAGGGTGCAGCGATTGTTTTTGAGGAAGCTTCAACAACCGACTTGCCAACTCACCCACTATTCATATTAGATGAATGCCGAACCTATGGAGAAAGCCAGATCGGCATTTATCTTTTTAAAAAATGAAGTCTTTATCTGCATTCTTTATTTTGAAAGAAAAAAATCATTGATCCATAATATCTGCAATATCTTCATCAGAGGCTTGCAAAGCCTCTTGAGATGTAGAAAAACCATTAACAGCGTCACTGATATTTTCTCCAACCACCTGACCGATTGCAGGCCATTGAGGAATAAGCGGGCGATAATGCGCAATTGCTTCATTAAGCATTTGAACACGAAGCTTAATAAAGCCAGGGTGAATAGTATTATATTTCTCAATGACTTGCTCATTTTGCCCAACAGATGTACGGGTGAAATCAGCAAACCGATCTGACAATGCAATTTTTGTTAAGACTTCCTCACTTGTCGCCCATTTAATAAAAGCAAAGGATTTATCTATATCCTTTGCGCTAGATGGAACACCCAAACCATGTACAGCCATTGCAGGCGACCGACCTGCAGGTCCTTCTGGAACAGCTGCTATATCAATATTGTCAGCATATTTGCTTTTCTTTTTATCAAGGGTTTGAGCAACAATTGTGCTGGCATCAAAAATCATCGCAACCTCGCCATTTTGCATTGCGCTTACAACATCATTAAAATTATACATCTCAATGCCCTGTGGGCCATAGTCACTCATTAATTCTGAATATAGATCCAGCGCCTTCGTCCCTTCTGGCGTATTCATATTTGGCGTTAAATCATGAGGATAGTTTTTAAAAAACGTCCCGCCATAGGCGCGCATAATTTGAGGGTAAACAAACATATTAAATCCTTGCCCCGGTGCAACGCGCATGGCAATGGCTGCTGTTTCTTCTGAATGAATTTTTTCAGCAACAGATAAAACATCTTCCCATGTTTTTGGAGGAGACGAAATCCCTGCCGCTTCAAAAATATCTTTTCGGTAAGCCATCATCCCAATACCTGCTTGGAAAGGCACTGCCCAATAGCTTTCATTAACCCAATAGCTATTGAGAGGACCTTTGAGAATATCGCCCTTGCTTTCTAATTGATTAACTTGCTCTGTTATTGGCTTTAAATATCCAGCCTTGATCCATTTTTGCAGCTGAATGATAGGTGTATGAATAACATCAACCTCATTAGATTGATTAGAGTCAACATCATTGCCAAATGTTGATCTATAATGGCTTCTTTCGAAAAGGTCTTGCCCCATGACTTGAATATTAACTGCAATACCTGTCTTTTTCTCAAAATCACCCTCCATCTTCGCTAAAGCACGCGAATATGGCATGGAAAACAGAACAACATTTAGCTCTTTTGCAGCGGCTGCTACAGAGAAAAAAGTCATCATAATCAAGATTGAAATAAGAAATTTACTTAATGCGCCTTGTATATATCGATACACTATTAAACACCTCACCCTATGATGGAAATTCTGAAAAACAACCACCTAAACACAGTTGGTTTAATTTTGTTTAAAACTGCATATAATTTGCGTTTTTAATAAAATTATTTCTAATAATTTAGGCTCCGAGCCTAATTAAACGACTTTGATACAGCTACATGGTCAAAAGCAGCAGCGATAAGTGTTTTTGTATACTCCTGCTTAGGCGCTTTAAAAATCTCTTCAACACTAGCTGATTCTACAATTTTACCAGCTTGCATCACCATCACCTTGTTTGAAAGAGCTCGGACAACTTTTAAATCATGGGAGATAAATAAATAGGCAAGACCATATTTTTTCTGCAAACTTTGAAGCAAGTCAATAATCTGCGTTTGTACAGACATATCCAAAGCACTTGTTGGCTCATCTAAGATAACAAGCTTTGGCTTTAGAATAAGCGCTCTTGCAATAGCAATACGCTGTCTTTGCCCGCCTGAAAATTCATGCGGATATCGAAAACGCACATTCGGATCTAATCCCACCTCTTGCAGAGCGCCTATGATTGCTTTTTCTCTACTATTATAATCCATATTTTTTTGATGAACATCAAGCCCTTCCGCAATGATGTCTTCAACAAGCAATCGCGGACTTAAAGAAGCAAAGGGGTCTTGAAACACGACTTGAATTTGCGTTCTTAAATCACGCATATCTTTTCGCTTAAACTGGGAGATTTGATGACCCTGAAAAGAAATGTCACCCTTACTTTCAATAAGGCGAAGTAAGGCCATACCCAATGTTGTTTTCCCAGAACCTGATTCCCCGACAATGCCTATTGTTTCCCCTTCATGCAAAGCGATAGACACCCCATCAACGGCCTTTACATGGCCTATGGTACGCTTGAAAAATCCGCGTTTTATGGGAAACCAAACCTTCATATCTTTTGCGCTTAAAATTTCTTTTGCATTTGCAGCAACAGCTTCAGCTTGCCCTTTTGGCTCAGCATTAATTAGCATTTTTGTGTAGGAATGTTTTGGTGTAGAAAAAAGAGTTTTTGTCTCTTGGCATTCAACAATTTTACCATAGCGCATCACATTCACACGGTCAGCCATATGACGCACAAGCCCTAAATCATGGGTAATGAGCAAGATAGACATATCAAATTCATGCTTTAGCTGATTGAGCAAAGCTAAGATCTGCGCTTGAATTGTGACATCCAGTGCCGTTGTTGGTTCATCTGCAATTAAAAGCTTTGGCCTATTGGCTAAGGCCATGGCAATCATAACCCTTTGGCGCTGCCCCCCTGATAGTTGATGTGGATAGCTAGCTAAACGGCTTTCAGGATCTTTAATGCCAACTTTATCAAGCAATTCAATCACTTTATTACGAATTAGGGATTCTCTTAAACCTTGGTGCAAACGCAAGCTTTCAGCTATTTGCCGTTCTATTGAGTGTAATGGGTTTAGCGCTGATTGTGGTTCTTGGAAAATCATCGCAATATCATTACCCCGAATGGCGCGCATGCGCTGTTCGCTAGCTGTAATAATTTCCGTATCGTTGAAATGAATTTCACCGGTTGGGTGAGAAGCATGGGGGTAAGGCAATAGTTTTAAAATAGAATGAGCTGTTACAGATTTACCTGACCCAGATTCACCAACGAGCGCCAGCGTCTCCCCTTTCAATATATCAAAACTGATATTTTGGACAGCATCCACACTTGATTTACCGCTGCCAAACCGAACAGATAAATTTTCTATATCAATGAGTTTTTGTTTTTCATTCATGATTTTTGCCCCTCAACTTCTTCGCCATCAAGGGTAGTTTCATCATATAGATGATCTGAGCTTATAAAATTCTTACGCGGATCAAAGGCATCTCTTACCGCCTCTCCAATAAAAATAAGCAAACTTAACATGATGGATAAGACAAAAAAGGCTGTTAGCCCAATCCATGGCAGGGTGGGGTTTCTCTTTGCTTGTGATAATAGCTCCCCCAATGAAGCAGAGCCTGGCGGCAAACCAAAGCCCAAAAAATCCAGTGAAGTTAGCGAGGTGATAGACCCATTTAATATGAAAGGCATGAAGGTTATAGTCGCCACCATTGCATTGGGCAGCAAATGTTTTAACATAATCGAAGCATCACTAACGCCTAATGCTTTTGCTGCTTTTACATATTCAAAATTTCTTGCCCTTAAAAATTCAGCTCTAACTACCCCCACAAGAGAGACCCAAGAGAATAAGAGTAAAATAAAAATGAGAAGCCAAAAGCTAGGCTCTATAATAGCAGCAATGATTATCAGTAAATAAAGAGAGGGAATCGAATTCCACACTTCAATAAATCTTTGAAAGAGCAAATCTGTTAAACCACCAAAATAGCCTTGAATGGCACCCGCAATAATGCCGATGACCGATGAGAAAATTGTTAGCACAAGACCAAATAAAACAGAAACGCGGAAACCATATATCACACGAGCCACAATATCCCTACCCGTATCATCTGTTCCAAGCCAATGATAATTCCCTAAAGCGCAATTTCGATCATTAACCCCCTCATCATATTTTACACATAACGCCTTTTTTTCCATTGTCCAAAAGGGAGGTGCAGGGGCGGCTACGGGAATATCTCGATTGATAGAACGGTAATCATAACGAATCGGCGGCCATATAATCCAGCCCTCGCCCTCATCTAAAATTAATTCTTGTACAAAAGGATCTTTAAAATCAGCCACCGTGTCTAAATCACCGTCAAAAACAGTTTCCGCATGGTCGACTAAAAAGGGGGTATAAAGCGATCCCTTGTGCATGAGTAGCAAAGGCTTGTCATTGGCGACAATCTCGGCACATAAAGAGAGAATGAAGAGGGCAAGAAAAACCCATAAAGAGTAATAGCCCCGTTTATTCGCCTTGAAATTCGCTAAACGCCGCTGATTTAAACCAGATAGCAAAGGTTTTTTAGAAGCAATATTTGGAGATAAGTTTTGCATTTAAATCTCCCTGCTTTCAAAATCAATCCTAGGATCAATTAACATATAAATGACATCAGAAATTAAATTTATAACGAGCCCCATCAGGCCAAAGATATAAAGCGTGCCAAAAACAATCGGATAATCTCGATTAACAATGGCCTCATAGCCCAATAGACCTAGACCGTTGAGTGAAAATAGCTGCTCAATCAGCAAAGAGCCCGCAAAGAAAGCGCCAATAAAAGCACCAGGGAAACCAGCAATGATAATCAGCATCGCATTTCTAAAAACATGTCCATATAAAACACGCCTTTCTGATAAGCCCTTCGCTTTTGCTGTAATCACATATTGCTTCCCTATCTCATCTAAAAAGCTGTTTTTTGTGAGCAAGGTTGTTGTGGCAAAAGCACCAACCCCCAAAGCAATAAGAGGCAAAGCAAGATGCCAAAAATAGTCCGCAATTTGTGCCATTGTTGACATTTGCTCAAAGCCATCGGAGGTAAGCCCTCTTAAAGGAAAGATTTGATAGAAAGATCCGCCAGCAAAAAAGACAATTAAGAATATCCCTAAAATAAACCCTGGTATAGCATAGCCAACAATTACAATACCTGATGTCCAAACATCAAAGTTTGATCCATCCCGAACTGCTTTTTTAATACCAAGGGGAATGGAGATAAAATAGCTGATTAATGTCATCCAAAGCCCAAGAGAAATGGACACAGGCAAAGCATCATTAACTAAACAATCTCCTGTTTTGACAGGAATATAAGTAAAAGGATTGAGATAGCCAAGCAAACTTCCTTGACCTAGTCTTAGAACACTTTCTCCTGACAAATGAAAACACATAACTTTACGCTGTTTAAAATAGCTTTCGCCAAAGTCAAACTGTACATAATTACCCACCATAAGTAAAAAACGTTCAATAGGTGGCTTATCAAAGCCAAATTGCTGCTCAAGCTCTGCGATAAATTCAGGTGAAAGGCCTTGAGATCCTTGATATTTCAGCCCTGATGCTGAAGAAGAGTTAGCTGCTTGCTGCTGTGCTTGCGCCGTATCAGCGCCAGAGCCACTTATCCGCTCCGTAGCATCACCAAAGCCTTCCATTTCAGCAATAATCTGCTCAACAGGCCCCCCTGGTGCAAATTGCACGATGGCAAAATTTATTATCATCATCCCTAAGAGAGTAGGAATGATCAGAAATAATCGCCTGAGAATATAGCTCAGCATAGCATTTACCTAATGATTTAAGAATATGATTCTTATCACTCTAAACTTTGATTAGTAAATTTTTAATTATAATATAGCTTTAACAAGCTTCAGAGATTAAGAGCCAGATCGAGCTTCATGCTCCGCCTTAACCTTGAGTTTTAAAGCAATACGCTCTTCCCGTGAAATGCTAAGCAAATCAGCTAAGCGCCAAATGATATTATCTTCAAATTCGTCAATAATACCGTCCGCTAAAACAATTTGCCATAAATCTTCAACGAGCTTTAGTCTTTCTTGCTTGTTCAGCGAAGCTTTTAAATTTCGAGTAAAGCTAAATAAATCAATTGATTCTTGTTCTTTTTGTTTAGCCGCCTCGATCAACATATCAACCTGACCGCCCTCTAAATCAAATTTTTCAATCAAGATTTCTTGCAACATCTTCACTTCAACATCGCTTGTTTCGCCATCAGCGATCATGGCATGCACCAAAAGAGCCGCAATGGAGAGTTGCTCATTATCAAAAAGCACATCTTGCACTTCTGTAGCCTCTTGACCAATGCCAAATATTTTTTTCAACTCTTCAAACATTGAATCTTTTCTCTTTCTTTTTCATTCGCGCGCCTTTTAAGCTGAAAGCTAGAAATTTCATGCGACGGGTTTAAATTTAACCGATCAACAGAATAAAAATTCACCTTAATATGCTTAGGCTCAGGACCTATTAATTTAGTTTAATTCTGTTTGAATTAAAAGTATCAGTTGGATGAAAATAAAGTAAAATCATCGTTTTGCTATTGTTGAAACTTTATTTTTGACAAATGGTGCTTTTAACTCAAACCCACTTTTAAATTTAATGGGCGCCATATATTTACATCATGAATGCGTCAAAAAAGCTAGAAATTACAAGTAGTTCCAGCGCTTTCTTTTCTGTTCATAGTGTAAATCTACCGGCGCAGAATGGACTAAATTAATAGATCCTGAGCCTAGTTTACGCATTTATCTAATTTTGTAGCAAGAGAAGACTTGAAATTTTATAAAAATTATAAGATATAGAGGATGGAGATTGGCGATAGGCGTTCCCCTCGCCAACCTGGTCAGGTCCGGAAGGAAGCAGCCACAACGAGTTCGGTTCGGGTTGTCGTTCAATCTCTTTTTCTTTTTTATCAAGATAATTGTCATAAAATTCTAATTTTAGAAAAATTACCTTGATTGTATCAGCATTATTCTCCTAAATAGCAAATGACTATAAGTGATTTTTAAAAAAAGATTATCTTCTCTATGATGAATGCTGGTGACGACGATACCCCCTCTATTTCTGAAGACCATAAAGCGCCAACCGCTGAGGATGGGCAAGACAGCTTTTTATCTTCTACAAATGAAAATGAAGATAAAAATAAAGATGTAGAGGCAAAACCAGAAAATCAGGCAGACGCCAACGATATAAGCAATGCTAAGAATGCGGCTTATCGCGTTTTAGCCCGTAAATACCGCCCCCACCGCTTTGAAGACCTTGTCGGTCAAGAGGCGATGGTGCAAACCTTGCGCAATGCCTTTTCTACAGGACGGATTGCACAAGCTTACATGCTTACAGGCTTGCGCGGTATTGGCAAGACGACGACAGCCCGCATCATTGCGCGCGCGCTCAATTATGATGGCGTAGAAAATTTTTCAGGCCCGAGCGTTGATATGCCTGAACTTGGCACCCATTGCAGTGAAATTATGCAATCTCAACATATGGATGTTTTGGAAATGGATGCCGCCTCCAATCGCGGCATTGGAGATATTCGAGAGCTCATCTCAAATGTTCAATATGCGCCGGTTTTATCTCGTTATAAGGTTTACATCCTTGACGAGGTGCATATGCTCACAACGGAGGCTTTTAATGCCTTGCTTAAAACGCTTGAAGAGCCGCCCCCCCATGTGAAATTTATTTTCGCGACAACAGATCCGAGAAAAGTTCCTGTAACAATTTTATCTCGCTGCCAGCGCTTTGACCTTAAGCGTCTCGACATAGACATTATGAAATCACATCTTGCAAAAATTTGTAAGGCTGAGGATGTGCATGCAGAAGAAGAAGCGCTAGGATTAATCGCCCGCGCCAGCGAAGGCTCCGTGCGCGATGCTTTATCCTTGCTAGATCAAGCCATTGTTTTATCTGAAAATCAAATATCCGCCGATCATATTCAAAATATGATGGGGCTTGCTGGCAGTTTGCGCACGGTTGAGATGATTAAAGCCATGCTAACAGGCGACATGGAAAGCGCTCTTACCATCAATAGTGAATTAATGGGAAGAGGAGCAGATCCGCACACGGTTTTATCGGATATTGCTGATATTATCCATGGGCTAACAAGATATAAAATTTTAGGTGACAAAGACAGCTCAATCACAAGCCGTGATACGGATAGCGCTACCATTTTAAAAGAATTAGCAGCATCGCTTTCCCACGCTATTTTAAGTCGGGCATGGCAGTTGCTCATTGCAGGGATTGATGAATTAAAACGTGCGCCTGATGCGGCTCAAGCTTTGGACATGATTATTATCCGCGTTGGTTATGCTGCTCATTTGCCACCGCCCGATAAATTATTAGCGCAAATCAAACCACAAATGAATGGTACGAGCGGCGGCCAAACATCACCAGTAACACCATCAGGCGGAGGAGCGCAAACAAGCGCCATTGCGGTTGGTCAAAATATGCCAGCAAATCCGCAAGCTTATAATCAAATAACACAATCTTCCCCAGCTCTTAGGGTTATCAAGTCAACGGACAAATCTATCAAACCAGCAGCGCAGGCCGAAACAGCAGCAATCGTCATTCCTCGACTGGATAGCTTTAAGGATATCGTTGCTTTTGTTGGTGAAAAAAGAGATATTAAACTTAAATTCGCTCTGGAAAATGACGTTGTTCCTATCACTGTGAATAAAGGACATATTGCATTAGGTCTAAAGCCAAGTGCAAATACTGATGAAATCAGAGAGCTTGGCAATAAACTCCATAAATGGACGGGTCAACGCTGGATGATTGCCCTTTCTGAGGCTGAAGGGGAAGTACAAACGCTCAGAGACGAAAAAATTGCTTATGATAAGTCTTTGCAAGAACGCTATGAAAGAGCTCCTGAGGTCAAAAAAATATTAGAGGCTTTCCCCGGCGCTTATTTACAAAAAGTGAGAGAAATTTCTCTTCCAATGGCGGAAGTGGATGATATTCCTCTCAACCCTGAAATAGACGATATATATACCATGATGACAGATGATCTTGACGATCTAGATCTGTAAAATTTAAGGAAAAACCATGTTTGGCGATATTGGCAAAATGATGAAGCAGGCTAAAGAACTGCAAGAAAATATGAATAAAATGCAGTCTCAGCTTGAAGACTTAAAGGTTAAAGGTGAGGCTGCTGCCGGTATGGCAAGTGTTGAACTTAATGGTAAAGGGCTGATGACAGCACTCACTCTTGACCCAAGCTTGATTGATGATGACATTCAAGTTTTAGAAGATTTGATTATTGCCGCTCATAATGACGCAAAAGAAAAACTCGAAACAGCAATGGCTGAGAAAATGCAAGATGTAACAAATGGCATGCAAATTCCACCGGGCTTAATGCCAGGCACTTGAGTTTGTGAAATAGGTTAAGCATATGTCCTCTCATGCTGGTGCTGAAATAGAGCGCCTTATACAATTACTAGCCAAACTTCCGGGTTTAGGCCCGCGCTCTGCTCGGCGTTCAGTGCTTCATTTAGTTGATAATAAAGCTGGGCTAATGGAGCCCTTATCAGCTGCTTTAGAGCAAGCCATTGCTGTTATTACAAAATGCGAAACATGTGGCAATATTGATACCTGCTCTCCTTG
>WTKA01000061.1 GCA_011524605.1 Hyphomicrobiales bacterium
ACCTAATAGTTTTCATTCAAACAGAATTGAACAAAATAATCACGTTCTGAGCCTAAAGCTTTGATTATTAATATGATGTGCTAGCTTATTACTTTTAGAAAATTTTTTAAATGGTTATTCTATTAAGAGAGAGGTAGAAATAGAATAACCGCTCATTTTGTTATTTTTAACAACAAAAGGCGGCTGCTCTATTTGTAAGAGTCCAAGTTAAGGCTGGACACTAGTGTAGTGCTGAATTAACAGCTGTTCTAATTTTGTCGAGTGAAAATGGTTTTTCAACGACATCAACAACAATTTGCATAAGGTCATCTGCACGTTCGCGCTGATCTGCAAAGCCTGTCATAAGCAAAATGCGCAATTCATTCCAATTTTGAGAGGCAGAATGAGCAAGAGCTATGCCATCCATGCCAGGCATTCTAATATCAGAAAGAACAAGGTCAAAACTACCTTCCTGCTCTTCTAATATATCCAATGCTTCTAAGCCGTCCATTGCCGATGTTACATCATGCCCATCAAGATTAAGGGCTCTGCTAACAAAGGATCTCACCATATCATCGTCTTCTGCGATTAAGATATTTGCCATTTTTGAAGCGCTCTCTTTCTACTCTTTACCAGTTTTGTTAATACCAGTTTATTTATTAATTTATTCTGAATGATTGTCACTTGTTTCAGCTAGCTTAACCGATACATTGCTAAAATCACCTGTAGGCATTTCAATGCTTCGAGAAAAAGAAATAATTTCAGCTGGTGCAATAAATTCATTGTCTGTGGTTTTAAATTTATTGGAAACTGAACCATCTTCTGCATGAAATAAAATTTCAATTTCAGGCGTCATCTTCGCTTGATTTGATTGATTTGCAATATCCCCGCGGACTAAAATCTCCCCATTACTGATATTAGAAGTATCAACATCTATATTCTCGAGGGTAATGGTGTCATTCTTGCTGGAAATCAGGCCTATTTTAGCAAGCAATGGTTCTGTTATGGGTAGTTTTGAAGCAACTAGCGTAGGGTTTAGAGCAGCTAAGCTAATAATACATGCAACCAATGCAACCCATAAGAAGCCTTTACGGCTTTCATTTTCAGATTTTTGCTTTGCCTTTGTTTTAATTTTTTTCTTAGGTTGGTTTTCTTCCAAATGTTTTGATCTAACAGAAGATAAAAAGTCCATATTCTCTGAAGGGCTTTTTGGATTTTCTTGTAGCTTTGTTAGATTCTCTACGAGCTCGTCCTGCTGGGGCGGCGAGAATATTTCTGAATTATAAGTCTGCTCTAGTGAGCTAGGTGTTTCTTCTGACTTATTTTCTCCAGCGCTAGGATTTTCATCACTATCTGTGGTACTCGGACTGTCATTATGATCAATAGCGCTCAATTTCTCATTAGGAGAAGCAATATCTTCTTGAGGAGAAGCAATCTCTTTTTGTTGGTTTTCTGTTATTTTTGCTTCAGCTATATTTTCAGGATCTTCTTTTTGAGGCGAAGCAAATGCAGGTTTTGCAAAAGAAGAAGGAGCAAAAGCTTCTTCGCCTTTATCACTCGCCGTCTCTAGCGTTTTTGCCTCGATAATTTCTTTTGTACCGCCTTCTACTTCTGTATCTTCAACTTTGTTTAGCTTTTGAAGGGCAAGCTCAAGCTCCTCACCACAATTTTTACAAGCAACAATGAAGCCATTATCTAGATTGATAGGACGGAACTGATTTTCTGCAGAACAAGAAGGACATTTTAAACGCATAAGGATACTCATAATTTTACTATAATTCTAATTATGTCCGTAACATGTTAAAAATTCCCTTTTAGCTTTTTAATAATCGTTTCAAAAGGAGATAAAAAAGCATTTATGATTTTTATGTTTAATGAATAGTAAAGAAGTTTTCATGTAGATTAGAGGCAGAATAGGAACGCTTTGTTCGTAAGGGCAAAGGCAGATATTGGGCAACACGCATGGAAAAAACGGCCGTCATTGATTTTGAAAATGTTGGATTTCGTTATGGTATGGGAAGCGAAATTTTGAAAAACCTTACTCTCACCGTTGATAGGGGGTCTTTTCAATTTTTAACTGGACCTTCAGGTGCAGGCAAAACAACATTAATGCGCCTGATGATTTTAGCTTTAAGGCCTTCAGCGGGTAGTTTAAGAATTTTTGGGCGATCGGCGCAATCGATTACAAGGGCAGAAATTCCTCAAATTAGAAGGCGCATAGGCATTGTATTCCAGGATTTTCGCTTGTTAGATCATTTAACAATTTTTGATAATGTTTCTTTGCCCTTACGTATATTAGGGTTGCCGGTAGAAGATTATAAGCAAGATGTTGTAGATCTATTAGATTGGGTGGGGCTTGGTGATCGTCTTGATTCTTACCCAGCTGTTTTGTCAGGGGGAGAGCAGCAGCGGGTAGCTATCGCAAGAGCTGTGATTACAAAGCCAGAGCTTTTGTTAGCAGATGAACCCACTGGCAATGTTGATCCAAAGCACGCAGAGCGTTTAATGCGATTATTTATTGAGTTAAATCGCTTAGGAACGACAATTATGTTAGCAACTCATGATCACTATCTAATGGATCAATTTGATATGCCTAAGCTCTATCTAGAAAATGGTATGATTGAATCTTATTAATTGAAGCGACGCAAAGGGTCTAAAAATGGTAAAGCCAGACTTAAGTCATCAAAACCCATATGGGCAACCCTCTAGTGATAGTGATGGG
This sequence comes from Hyphomicrobiales bacterium, assembly GCA_011524605.1. GTDB lineage: Bacteria > Pseudomonadota > Alphaproteobacteria > Rhizobiales > WTKA01 > WTKA01. The sequence continues at coordinate 2,702 of WTKA01000061.1, forward strand.
GCTGGCGTGGAAAATATGACAAAAGATATAGAGCCAAATAAAGCGCAAAAAAAATATAAGGCTTTATCGATTATTCCAGCCACTTCAATCACGATAAGAGCTGTTTCAATATCAGTAGCCATTATGGCCTTTTTGGCTTGTCTTACCACTGGTTTTGTATTCATTATATGGTCTACAGCGCAAAATTGGGCAAGCGATGTTTCAGGTGAGCTTACTGTTCAGATTCGTGAAGTTGATGGTGTGGAAATAGAAAATGAAGTGCAAAAAGCGCTCACTATTCTAAAAAGTTTTGAGGGTATTAGCAATGTTCGTGTAATGACAAATAGCGAGAATGAGGCTTTGCTAGAGCCTTGGCTGGGTCGCGGCTTGGATTTAAGTGTTTTACCGATCCCACGTCTAATTATCGTCTCTATTGATACGGATAACCCGCCTATATTGAGTGTTTTATCAAGAGATTTAGCGCGGCAAGTTGCAGGGGTTAGTATTGATAATCATCGTTTATGGCTATCACGGCTTCGAAATATGGCAAATACATTGATAATATTAGGGGTTGGTGTTTTATGCCTTGTATTGCTTGCAACTGTTTTGACAATTGTTTTTGCCACAAGAGGTGCGGTTGCTTCTTCAAGGGAGGTTGTTGCTGTTTTAGATCTTGTTGGGGCAAATGAGAATTTTATTGCCAATCAGTTTGAAAAACATTTTCTTAGAGTTGGCATTCAAGGCGGCCTTATCGGTGGGGGGGCTGCAATAGCGATTTTTTGGTTTGGCAGCCTTTTTTCTAGCTTGCTTTATACCAACGCAGCAGCATCTCAGTTGCAAGCCATGTTTGGTGATTTTGCCTTAAGGTTAGAAGGCTATGTCGCTGTTTTGCTTGTTTTACTCTTTGTTATATTGTTAGCAACGCTTACTTCAAGATTTTCAGTATTATCCTATTTAAAACAAAATAACTCTTTTGAGCGGATTAGAATAAAATAAACCCTGAAAAAGCCTTGTTTTTGAAATAGGCTTGTCAAATGACATATTATTATCTTTAATCGATGGCTTATGCGGGTAATTAAATGTGATAAAGCTTTTGCCAATGAGTTATATAAAAAGACATATATTATTTTGGCTCACAATGGGCTTGATAACGGCATTCTTAATTAGTTTTTCTTCTTATAGTGCCCAGCTCACAAGTAATGAAGTCGTGCAAATTAAAAAAGCAGATGGTCTTGTTGTTTTTACTGGAGAGGCAAGGCGCATTAACGTTGGTCTTTCTATTTTTCAAAATAAAAAAGCAGCAAATATGCTGATTTCAGGTGTTAATGATAATATTTCTAGGAAAGGCTTAGCGCGTAAGCATTCTCGGTATAACAAGATTTTAACCTGCTGCGTTGACCTTGACTATAAAGCGTTAGACACAATTGGGAATGCTAGAGAAACTGCTCTTTGGGCAAAAAAGAAAAAGCTCAAATCTCTCATTGTTGTAACCTCAGCCTATCACATGCCACGGTCTTTGCTTTTGCTCAAACAGCAGCTAGACGATGAGGTTGAATTGAAGCCTTTCCCCGTAAAGCTTTCTCATTTTGATGAATGGTGGACATCAACAAAATCCACTAAAATTGTTGTTGTTGAATATTTCAAATATATTGCAAGTATGCTGTCTATTGAGCTCAAGCTTTCGTCTTGAGCTATGGCTGTTGCAAATATACAGGTGGGTTATAGCTCAAAATCAGCTTGAACAGGGGCGTGGTCAGATGTTTTTTCCCAGTCACGTACATGGTCTAGGACTTTAATAGCCTTTAATTTAGGGCTGAGATTTTCTGTGATCCAGACATGGTCTAAGCGTCGACCGCGGTTTGAAGCACGCCAATCACGGGCACGATAGCTCCACCAGCTATAGAGTTTTTCAGAGGCAGGGATTATTTGGCGCATAGCATCAACCCATGGCAAGGCATGTTGCAGCTTAGTAAAGACTTCCACTTCAATAGGGGTATGTGAAACGACTTTCGAGACTTGCTTGTGAGACCAGACATCATTTTCAAGCGGTGCAATATTTAAATCGCCGACTAATATGCGTTTATCTTCACCTTTTTTATCGGTGAAATGATTTGTCATGGCATCGATAAAGTCAAGCTTATGACCGAATTTATCATTTTGTTCTCGATCAGGAATATCCCCGCCAGCAGGAATATAATAATTATCAATAGCAACGGAGCCCGCTTGCGGTATTTCTGCATTAGCAGCAATATGACGACCATCGTCAATTGTCGAATGCATTAAAGTATAGGGATCGGAGAGTGGGAATTTTGAAAGCGTAGCAACACCATGATAGGCCTTGAAGCCTCTAACCGCTTGAAAAGGGTAGCCAGCTTCTTCAAAAGCCTTTGCAGGGAACTGGTCGTTGGTGCATTTAATTTCCTGTAGGCATAAAATATCTGGCTTTGCCTCTTCAATAAGCTGCTCTGCTAGGTGAAGTCTAGCGCGTACAGAATTTATGTTCCAGGTAATAATCCGCATATTTATCTCTTCATCCGTTACTTTCTTTGGTGTGAAGTAACATAAATTCTGATATTTCAGAAATTATATTCGCTGAATAGAAAAATAAAATAATAAAAAACTTACAATTACAATAAAATGCTCTTAAATATAAAAAGTTGATTATCATCTCAAGGTTTTTAAGTCATGTCGTCTTTATTGGATAGAATTGTTGGTTTTTTTGAATGGTGCTGGCGCTTTTTCACGGCTCAAAGCATTACAGGATCAAAATATGACCCTTATAGGCGATCTCGAGTGAGGTGGACTTTTAGAATTATCATTATGATAATCGTATTTATCATCCTGTTTTGGCTTATAACTTTATTTTGGGCAACGGGTTGGGTTCGGGGTTATAGCCTTGCATATCCTCAATCTGTCATTGCACCTACTGAGTTGTCTCAATCAGGGGAAACGACAAATATAACGTCAGGGCGTGTTGATGTGCAAAGCTGTGGCCGTTCCGAGCTTGTTCATATGACAAGTCATTTGACAAATGAGATGATTGTTACAAATGGCTGGATACCCTCTATGCCTCAATATAAAACAGGTCTTCTCTTTATAACAGATTGGGAAAAGACACCGTTTTTTGATAATAAAGCATCTTTCCAATTAGGCATATTACAATCTGTGAGACGAACAACAATTGAACTTGTGGATTCTTTAGGCCGTATTCGGGGTACATCAGGCGAGGATAGTGATTTAGAATCCGCGCGCGGCAATTTAAATTTTGATCAGAGGACTTGGTATATCAATCCATTTGATCCGCAAAGACAAACTTTTTCACCTTCTTCTTCTACAGGTTTTTATAAAGAGGCGGTTAAATCATTGGATCGCTTTAATCAAAAGCTTGCCACTTACGATGAAAAAGATGGGCGCTGTGGCGCTTTGTTTGACACAAGGGCAGATAATTTGCGCCAACTTTTAGTTCGCATATCTTCTCACTTAGGCGGTGTTGTTGATCAACTCTCAAAAAGATCACAAGGAGAGCGTTATGATCCGCGCTTAGATGAATTTGTCGCGGGTGAGGGTAATAATGCTGGTTGGTTTGATTTTCAGGCAGATAATTATTTTTACGAAGCATCAGGTGTTATGTATGCCTATCATGGCTTATTGCAAGCCGCTCGGGTTGATTTTGCTGATGTGATTGAAAAGCGAGATCTTGATGATATCTGGGATTTGATGGAAACCCATATTGCAGAGGCTGCAGCTTTATCGCCTGTCATCGTCTCAAATGGCAAGGAAGATGGTGTATTATTTCCAGACCACCTCTCCGCTCTGAGCGAAAATATGCTTCGTTCTCGTTCTAATATGGTCGAAATAAGAGATATTCTCACGCAATAATATAGGTTCTGAGCTTAGGCAAAAATATGATTTTAGGCCGCGTTGAAAAAATTTTTGTTGGTAAGCCTAAGAAAGAGCCTTGGGCAAGTGCGTTAACTTCTATCTCAAAGCAAGAAGTTCAAGATAGGCAACGTGTCGATAGATTTGGCCTTGTAAATGATGAACAGGCCGATAAGGTGAATCATGGCGGCGCGGCTATGCGCCTTCATGCTCACCCTATTGAACGCTATGCTTTTTGGAATAATAAATTTATGACAAAGCTTGAAGCGGGCGCGTTTGGGGAGAATTTTGCGACATCGGGCTTGTTAGAAGAGCAAATTTATGTCGGAGATATTTGTCGCATAGGCACGGTAACAGTCCAGCTTAGTCAAGGTCGCGTCCCCTGTCATAAGCTATGTGATCATACTGATATTAAGGAATTAGCTTATTGGTTTCAAAAAACAGGCTATACAGGTTGGTATTATCGTATTCTTGAAACTGGCCATGTCCAAGCGGCTGATGCCATTGAATTGATTGAGCGCCCCCAGTCGAATTTGTCCTTGCTAGAGCTGAATAAGATTTTTTTCACTCGCAAAAGCAATCCAGACTTAGCAAGAAAAATACTTGAAGTTGAAGCGCTTAGCGCAGAGTGGCTGGAAAAAATACGAGGCGCAATTTAAGATAATGCACATTAATGCCTAAATAATAGGCAATGACTTCTATTTGATTAATAATTAATCGAGTGCGGTGTTCTGAAAATTAGTCAGCACAAGAATAAACAAGAGATTTTTGTTAACAAACTTATCATAATCAATGCTTTATTAAATTAGGTAAATGAAATTTTAATGGTGGCACGCTTTATGCTGTTTGGAAGGCGTTATTAAACTTACAAGGAGTGATGATGATGGGTTTAAAGCGTTATGCAACTAAAATGGCTGCGACGACTGCTGTTGCTGCGGGTCTTATGTTAAGTGTGAGCGCGCATGCAGCTGAGACAATTAAAGTAGGTGTGTTACACTCGCTTTCAGGCACGATGGCAATTTCTGAGACAACATTAAAAGACGCAATGTTGATGCTTATTGAAGAGCAAAATAAAAAAGGCGGTCTTTTAGGTAAGCAGCTAGAGGCAGTTGTTGTTGACCCAGCGTCAAACTGGCCTTTGTTTGCTGAGAAAGCACGTGAGCTTATTGAAAAAGAAAAAGTATCTGCGGTTTTTGGTGCTTGGACATCAGTATCTCGTAAATCTGTTTTGCCAGTATTTGAAGAGCTCAATAATATCATGTTCTACCCTGTTCAGTATGAGGGGGAAGAAAGCCAGCGTAATATTTTCTACACAGGTGCGGCGCCAAACCAACAGGCAATTCCAGCTGTTGATTATCTTATGAGTGAAGATGGCGGCGAAGCGAAGCGTTGGGTTCTTGCTGGTACAGATTATGTTTACCCGCGTACGACAAATAAGATCTTAGAAGCTTATTTGATGGCAAAAGGCGTTGCTAAAGAAGATATCATGATTAATTACACGCCATTTGGTCATTCCGATTGGCAAACAATTGTATCTGATATCAAGAAGTTTGCTTCAGAAGGAAAGAAAACAGCGGTTGTTTCCACGATTAATGGTGATGCCAATGTTCCTTTCTATAAAGAGTTAGCGAACCAAGGTATTGAAGCTGAAGATATTCCAGTTGTTGCTTTCTCGGTTGGTGAAGAAGAGCTTGCTGGTCTTGATACTGCTCCTCTTGTTGGTCACCTAGCGGCTTGGAATTATTTCCAATCAGTTGAAGCTGATGTAAACGAAGAGTTTATTTCAACATGGAAAAAATTCATCAAAGACGAAGATCGCGTGACAAATGACCCAATGGAAGCGCATTATATCGGCTTTAACATGTGGGTGAAAGCTGTTGAGAAAGCTGGTACTGTTGATGTTGATGCTGTTATTGATGCTCTACCAGGTATTACTGTGCCAAACTTAACTGGCGGCATGTCAACAATGCTTCCAAACCACCATATTACAAAGCCTGTATTGATTGGTGAAATTCAAGACGATGGTCAGTTTGATATCGTTTGGGAAACAGACGGTCTGGTCCCTGGTGATGCGTGGTCAGATTTCCTTCCAGGTTCTAAAGACCTAAAGTCTGATTGGGTTGAGCTAAATTGTGGTAACTATAATGTTGCTGAAGCTAAGTGCTTAGGCGCTGCGACTAACTAATATGATTTTTATCTAAATCATTACCAATGGGGCTGCCCCCTTCTCCTAAAGTAGCCCCATCTTTTTATCGAACTTATGTTGGTGTATTAATGAAACGCTTCATTTTATTCTATGCTTTTCTTCCGTTTTTGCTGTTGGTTAGCCCTTTAATAAGCCAGGCTGAAACTACTGATGACATTGAAGTTTATGTTGAGGTTTTAAAGTCAAAGAGCACGAAGCAAAAAACAGAAGCTATTCAAAATATAGCGAAGACAGGTCATGTTAGAGCGGGGCTCATTTTAGAGGCTTTTTTAGGTGGTAAGCTCTATTCGTTAAAAGAAAATGGCGCTATTGTTATTATAAATGATGCTGCCAGCGATATCGAGATTAGTAATGCCATTTCTGGTGAGGACTTGGGTGTTGCTACAAAAAAGCAAATTAAAAAACTAAGAATTAACAATAAGTTGCGAGGGGTTGTTAAAGCATCGCTTGCAGAGTTGCAGCTTTCCCATCCTGACAAAGAAAAGCGTATGGCAGCCGCTTTATCAAAATTTAAGAGCGCTGGTTCTTCTGATATACCGCTCTTAGAAAATGCCATTGCTTCTGAAGAGAATAAGTCAATAAAAAAGATTTTAATTGAAGCAAAAGCTGCTGCTGAATTAAGTAGCAATGATAGCGCGATCCAGTTGGCGGCTATTAAAATTATTGAAAAGCGGGGCGACAGTCAGGCGCTTAATTTGCTCACACAGCTTTCACAATCAGCTGAAAATGAACAAGTGAAAAATGAAGCGAAGCAGGCGGTAGGCCGTGTTGAAAGTTCACTTGCTCTTTGGGATATTTCACAAACCCTATTTTATGGCCTTTCTTTAGGCTCTGTTTTGCTGCTCGCTGCGATTGGGCTTGCAATAACATTTGGCGTCATGGGCGTCATTAATATGGCGCACGGTGAAATGATTATGATCGGCGCTTATACGACTTTTATTGTGCAAGAAGTTATCCGCAATTCCATGCCAGAGCTGTTTGATGCTTCATTATTTATCGCTTTGCCTCTTGCCTTTTTGATAACAGGACTGATTGGCATTGGTATTGAGCGGGGAATTATTCGCTTTTTATATGGTCGCCCTTTGGAAACATTGCTTGCGACTTGGGGGGTGAGTTTGTTTTTACAGCAAGCGGTTCGTAGCATTTTTGGCCCTTCAAACCGTGAAGTAGGTAACCCTAGCTGGATGAGCGGCTCATTTGAATTAGGACAAATGGCGATTACATATAATCGGCTTTGGATTATTATTTTCTCTCTTGGTGTTTTGTTCATGCTTATGCTTGCTATGAAATATACAAGTTTTGGGTTGCGCATGCGAGCGGTTACACAAAATAGAAAAATGGCGGGCTCAATGGGTATTAAGACAGGTTGGGTTGATGCGCTTACTTTTGGTTTAGGTTCAGGCATTGCAGGCATTGCTGGTGTCACGCTCAGCCAAATTGATAATGTATCGCCAAACCTAGGTCAGTCTTACATCATTGATAGTTTCATGGTTGTTGTCTTTGGCGGTGTTGGTAATTTGTGGGGGACATTGGTTGGCGCTATGTCATTAGGTGTTTTCAATAAATTTTTAGAACCTGCCGTGGGCGCTGTCTTGGCAAAGATATTGGTTCTTGTCCTTATTATTTTATTCATTCAAAAACGTCCCCGCGGGCTGTTTGCGCTAAAGGGGAGGGCTGTTGAATAATGTTAAGTCGTTATCTTTTAAAAAAGCTTGATATTTCAGCAATGTGGTTTTTAGCGGTTTTAGCTGCAATCGCTTTGCTTGTACCTGCACTCAATTTGCTTGTGCCTGAAACAAGCGCCTTTCACCTGTCGACATATTGGGTCGTTTTACTAGGGAAATATGCATGCTATGCTTTGCTTGCTTTAAGCGTTGATTTGGTGTGGGGCTATGCTGGCATTCTAAGTTTGGGTCATGGTGCTTTTTTTGCGCTTGGCGGCTATGTCATGGGCATGTATTTAATGCGTCAAATTGGTTCTCGCGGCGTTTATGGCGATCCAATTTTACCTGATTTTATGGTCTTTTTAAATTGGCCTGAACTGCCTTGGTTTTGGCTTGGGTCCGATGTTTTTGCTTTCACCCTTATTATGATTTTATTTGTGCCTGGCTTACTTGCCTTTGCTTTTGGTTGGTTTGCATTTAGAAGTCGGGTGACAGGGGTTTATTTGTCAATCATTACACAAGCCTTGACTTATGCCCTTATGCTTGCTTTTTTCAGAAATAATATGGGTTTTGGCGGCAATAATGGCTTGACTGATTTTAAAGATATTCTTGGCTTTAGTTTGCAAGATGACGGTACAAGAGCGGCATTATTCTCGATAAGTATTGTGATGCTTATGCTTGGTTTTATTATTTGCCGCGCTATCATTACCTCACAATTTGGCAAGGCGTTAATCGCCGTAAGAGATGCAGAGAGCCGTGTGCGCTTTTTAGGTTATAAGGCGGAAAGTTATAAGCTATTTGTTTGGACAGTCTCTGCCATGATGGCTGGCGTTGCTGGTGCATTATATGTGCCTCAGGTCGGCATTATAAACCCGTCTGAATTCGCACCAGCTAACTCTATTGAAACAGTAATTTGGGTTGCAGTTGGCGGTAGAGGCACATTAATCGGCGCGGTTATAGGTGCTGTATCTGTGAATTTTGCAAAAACATGGTTCACAGCTGCATTGCCAGAATTATGGCTATTTGCCCTTGGAACGCTCTTTATTGTTGTAACAATTTTCATGCCAAAAGGGATTTTGGGCTTGTTTGCTGGCCATAAAATAAAACCCTTTAACCTTTCAATTTTCGGTAAAAAATCTGTAGATGCAGAAGATGGTGGAGTAGGAGATAATAATGCAAAAAGCTCATAATTCTATTCTCTATCTCGATGGCGTAAGCGTCAGCTTTGATGGGTTTAAAGCGTTAAACTCGCTTTCTCTCATTATCGAGCCAGGGGAAATGCGGGCAATTATTGGACCAAACGGCGCTGGCAAAACGACTATGATGGATGTTATTACTGGCAAAACCAAGCCTGATGTTGGCGATATTTTACTCAATGGTAGTATTGATCTTACCAAAAAAGATGAAACGGATATTGCTCAGCTGGGCATTGGACGCAAGTTTCAAAAACCGACTGTTTTTGAAAGCCATACGGTACAAGATAATTTAGAGCTTGCACTAAAAAATGATCGCCGCGCCTTTAAAATGCTGTTCGCAAAATTAGATGCAAGCCAATATGAGCGAATAGATGAATTACTTGAAACAATTCGATTGAAAGACCAGCGGTATGAGCTTGCTGCTAACCTATCCCATGGTCAAAAGCAATGGTTAGAAATTGGCATGTTGTTAGCGCAAGAACCTAAGTTGTTGCTTGTTGATGAACCTGCAGCAGGCATGACAGATGCAGAAACCCATGAAACAGCAATCCTTTTAAAGGAAATAGCGAAAACAAAATCTGTTGTTGTCGTTGAGCATGATATGGTTTTTGTGCGCGAATTAGGGGTGAAAGTTTCAGTACTTCATGAGGGCTCAATCCTAGCTGAGGGAAGCATGGATGATGTGAGCAAAAATGAGCGTGTAATTGAAGTTTATTTGGGGCGTTAATATATGTTAGTCGTAAAAGAAATAGATCTATACTATGGCGCCTCACAGGCTTTAAAGCATGTCTCCATTCAAGCGGAAATTGGTAAGGTAACCACGGTTTTAGGACGTAACGGTGTTGGTAAAACAAGTCTGCTAAAAGCTATTGTTGGTCAACAGCCTATCAGAAGCGGCAGCGTCTCTTGGCTTGATAAGGATATTTCAAAATATACACCGCCACAAAGGGGTAAGTCAGGCATTGCTTACGTACCTCAAGGGCGTGAAATTTTCCCATTGCTCACAGTTAGAGAAAATTTGGAAACTGCTTTTGCAGCTGTTTCTTCGAAGGATAAATATATTTCAGAAGAAATATTTGAATTATTCCCCGTGCTAAAAGATATGCAAAAACGCAGGGGGGGCGATCTGTCAGGGGGGCAGCAACAGCAGCTAGCTATTGCGCGTGCGCTTACGATGCGACCGCAATTGCTAGTTCTTGATGAGCCAACTGAGGGTATCCAGCCTTCTATCATAAAAGATATTGGGCGGATCATTGCATTGCTACGCGATCGTGGCGATATGGCTATTTTGCTAGTAGAGCAATATTATGAATTTGCACGTGATTTAGCTAACGATTTTTATGTGCTGGATCGGGGCGAAGTTGTTTTGTCCGGTGATATAGAAAAATCAGATGAAGAAGAAATTATGCAATATTTGACAGTTTAGGGAGAAATTTATGCGCTTTATTATAACTATTTTATCTGCCATCGCTTTTGTTCCAAATGCCTTTGCCCATAGTCAAGGTCATGCTCAGCTTTCTGTTGAGGCCTTGTTTGTGCATATGATTACCCACCCTTATCATATTGCAATATTTGGCGGTCTTACTTTTATTCTTATTTTATTTCATGTTTCTTTGCGCTATATCATAAGGCAAAAGAAATAAAAGGTTTTATATATGTCCTCTCTTTTAGCTGATACGTTGCATACAGAAGACATTATTGCATTACCGCGCGCGCAAGGCTCGCTTAAAGTAAGCTTTAAGCAAAGCGGAGGCAAAACAAAGTTAGATCGCCTTTACCAGCAGGGCTGTTTAAAAGCTCGCTTCCCTAATTTAGAACCAAAAGCGCTAAAAGAAGGGGTTATGATTAATACTGCAGGCGGGCTTACCGATGGCGATGATATTTATCAAAAAATAAGGTGGGGTAAGCAAACAAGCGCCTGCATGACCACGCAGGCAGCAGAGCGTATTTATCTTTCCCGTCAGGACAATGCAACGATCAACACAAAGCTTGTTGTTGAAGAAGAGGCGATGGCATATTGGCTGCCGCAGGAAACTATTCTATTTGATGGCGGGAGATTTGTCCGCAATAACCAAGTTGAAGTTGCCGCAGGTGGGCGATTGCTTGCAACTGAAAGCCTAATTTTCGGGCGGTCTGCTATGAATGAACAGGTGATAAGCGGGCATGTTTTTGATAGCTGGCGCATAAAATACGACAATCAACTGGTCTTTGCGGATGGCTTTTCTTTATCGGATAATATGGCTGATTGTTTGCAAAATAAAATAATAGCCCATGGTGCAAAAGCAATTGCAACTCTGATTTATGCAGGTGAAGATGCCGCGTCTGTAGAGGCTTATCTTAAAACACAAACCAGTGGTTTAGAGTATGAACAAACCTATCTAGGATCTAGTTTATTACCAAAAATTTTGCATATAAGAATTTTGTCAGAAAATCCTGAGTATATGCGTCTTGCATTAATGAAATTAATTTCTAAAATAATGGCACATATCGACGAAACGCATATATTGCCTAGAGTTTGGCTATGCTAAGCTTGTTAATCTATTAAGGAGAGGGTTAGATGCATTTAACGCCTAGAGAAAAAGATAAGCTGCTGATTTCCATGGCGGCTATTGTTGCGAGAAAGCGCTTAGAGCGTGGCGTAAAATTAAATTACCCAGAAGCCATTGCTTTAATTTCTGATTTTGTTGTTGAAGGCGCGCGCGATGGTAAAACAGTAGCGCAACTCATGGAAGAGGGCGCGCATGTCATCACTCGAGAGCAGGTTATGGAAGGCATTGCTGAAATGATCTATGATGTGCAGGTGGAAGCGACCTTTCCTGATGGTACAAAGCTTGTTACCGTTCACGAACCTATTCGATAACCTATGGCCTAAGGAGAGAGTGTTATGATTCCTGGTGAAGTTTTTCCAAAAGACGGCGATATTATCTTAAATGAAGAGGCGCCTATATGTGTAATAAAAGTTTCAAATACGGGTGACCGCCCTATTCAAGTTGGTAGCCATTACCACTTTTATGAAACCAATAGCGCATTAGAGTTTGATAGAGAAGAAGCGCTTGGGTTAAGGCTCGATATTCCTGCTGGTACGGCTGTACGCTTTGAACCGGGACAGAGCAGAGATGTTACGCTTATCCCTTTAAGCGGAAAGAAAATTGTTTATGGCTTTAATCAAGCTGTAATGGGCGCGCTAAAAAGCTAATCAGAGGATTTAATATGCCATATAAACTATCTCATGCCGCTTATGCCTCCATGTATGGACCAACAAAAGGCGATAAAATTCGATTAGCTGACACAGACTTAATTGTTGAAGTGGAAAATGATTACACCACCTACGGTGAAGAAGTAAAGTTTGGCGGTGGTAAAGTTATTCGTGATGGTATGGGACAGTCTCAGGTCACGCGGGCTGATGGCGCTGTTGATACTGTGATTACAAATGCTTTAATCATTGATTATACGGGCATTTATAAAGCGGATATCGGGCTGAAAGACGGTCTTATTGCAGGGATTGGTAAAGCTGGAAATCCTGACACACAGCCCAATGTGGATATTATTGTCGGCCCTTCTACCGAGGCTATTGCGGGGGAAGGGAAAATTTTAACGGCTGGTGGTTTTGATAGCCATATCCATTATATTTGCCCTCAGCAAATTGAAGAAGCTTTGATGTCAGGGGTTACAACCATGCTTGGTGGTGGTACAGGGCCTGCAACTGGCACCAATGCTACAACATGTACACCAGGAAGCTGGCATATCTCTCGGATGTTGCAAGCTGCGGATGCTTTCCCCATGAATTTAGCTTTTGCAGGAAAGGGGAATGCGAGTTTGCCCCAAGCTTTAGAAGAGCAAATTAAAGCAGGGGCTTGTGCGATGAAGTTGCATGAGGATTGGGGGACAACGCCAGCTGCGATTGATTGTTGTTTGTCTGTTGCGGACGACATGGATGTTCAGGTTATGATCCATACTGATACGTTGAATGAATCTGGTTTTGTGGAAAACACAGTAGCTGCTTTTAAAAACCGAACCATTCACGCTTTTCATACAGAAGGGGCTGGTGGCGGTCATGCGCCAGATATTATTAAAGTATGTGGAGAGGCTAATGTTCTACCCTCATCAACAAATCCCACGCGCCCTTTCACGGTAAATACCTTAGAAGAACATTTAGATATGTTGATGGTGTGTCATCACTTGGATCCAAATATTCCCGAAGATATCGCATTTGCTGAAAGTCGTATCCGAAAAGAAACAATTGCGGCGGAAGATATTTTGCATGATATGGGTGCCTTTTCAATCATAGCATCTGATAGCCAGGCTATGGGTCGTGTTGGAGAGGTTTTAATTCGTACTTGGCAAACAGCCGATAAGATGAAGCAGCAACGTGGGCGTTTGGTTGAAGAGACAGGGGATAATGATAATTACCGTGTGAAGCGCTATATTGCGAAATATACGATTAACCCTTCTATCGCCCATGGATTGTCAAAACATATTGGCAGTATTGAAAAAGGCAAGTTAGCTGATCTTGTCCTTTGGTCTCCAGCCTTTTTTGGAGTAAAGCCTGATTTGATTTTAAAAATGGGGACAATTGCTGCAGCGCCTATGGGGGATCCGAATGCATCCATACCAACGCCGCAACCTGTTCATTATAGACCTATGTTTGGTGCCTATGGAAAGTCTGTTTCAAATAGTTGTGTGACTTTTGTCTCTCAGGCTGCAATGACTGAAAATGTCAAAGAAAAATTTGAACTAGAAAAAGCGTTGCTCCCAGTGGAAAATACACGCGGTGGCATTTCCAAGAAAAGTATGAAGCTAAATGATGCAATGCCGGATATTGAGGTGCATCCTGAAACCTATGAAGTAAGGGCTGATGGTCAGCTCTTAACTTGTGAGCCCGCTTCTGAATTGCCAATGGCACAGCGCTATTTCCTATTTTAAGGCATGTTATGATAGAGGCAATTTGTATTAGTGAAACACAAGCAAAAGCTTTTAACCAAGTTGAGCTTGTTTATAGTGATAGAGTCCGTCGCCGTTTGGCAATGACCTGTGTTGATGGTTTTGAGTTTTTGCTCAATTTACCTCATGTGGTTGAGCTAAAAAATGGCGATCATATAGAGCTTGAAGATGGTCGGCAAATTTTAGTCAAAGCTGCTCAAGAGGCGTTAATGTCGGTTAAGGCAAAAAATACGCTGCATTTAAGCCAAACCGCTTGGCATATTGGTAATCGCCATTTAGCCTGTGAAATTCATGAGGATCATCTGCTTTTGCTTTATGATCATGTCATTCAAGACATGCTAGAGAAACAAGGCTGTATTGTTACAAAAATATCTGCTCCTTTTCAGCCGTTAGGTGGCGCTTATGGTCACGGTGGCATTGAAGGGCATCACCATCATGGCTAAAGCGTTAACACAAAGTGAGGTTCATTATATTCTTGCAGCTTGGTTTTCCCCTAGCTACCCGGTGGGTGCTTTCAGCTATTCCCACGGTCTTGAATATGCAATTGAACACCAGCTTGTCACAGATAAGAATAGCGCACAAAACTATATTGAAACATGTCTACAATTTGGTGCAGGTCAATTAGACGGTCAATTTTTAGCAGCAATTTATAAAGCTGGCTTAAAGGAAGATTGGCAACAAATCGTAGAGATAGCAGAGTTGGCTTCTGTTTTTGTTGGTACAAAAGAGTTGATGTTAGAAAGCCATGCGCAAGGCGCTGCTTTTATTAAAATTACAAGGGAATGTTGGCCAAGCTTGTTGTTAAACAATTTTATTGAAAAATATAAAGGCCCTTATGCTTATGCGGTTGCGGTCGGTGTCGCTGCTGCCGGCTTAAAATTACCATTAGAAACAGTATTAACAGCTTATTTACATGGATTTTGTGCCAATATCATTTCCGCTGCAACGCGAATTGTGCCATTAGGGCAAACCGATGGACAGCGTATAACTGCGGCAATAACAAAACCGGTGGAGAAAACAGTAAATCAAGTGCTGTCTTTAGAGGAATTCCATTTTTCTAGCGCCACCCTAATGGTTGATTGGTGTTCAATGAAGCATGAAGAACAATATACGAGGCTATTTAGATCATGACAGAAATAAAAAGAAATACAGGCCCTTTGCGTGTGGGTATTGGTGGTCCTGTTGGTTCTGGGAAAACAGCTTTAACAGAAGCTTTATGCTTTAAATTGCGTGAAAAATACTCAATTGCTGCCATTACAAATGATATTTACACAAGAGAAGATGCTCAATTTCTAACACGCTCAGGCGCTTTGCCGCCAGAAAGAATTGCTGGCGTTGAAACAGGTGGCTGTCCACATACGGCAATTCGTGAGGATGCCTCTATTAATTTAGCAGCTGTGGCAGAAATGCATGAAAATTTTCCTGATCTGCAAATTATTTTCATTGAATCAGGGGGCGATAATCTCTCCGCAACTTTTTCTCCTGAATTAGCAGACATAACCCTTTATGTTATTGATGTTTCTGCAGGGGATAAAATTCCACGTAAAGGCGGCCCTGGTATTACGCGTTCAGATTTGCTGATTATCAATAAAATTGATCTGGCGCCTCTTGTCGGGGCAAGTCTTGAGGTTATGGATCGTGATAGTAAGAAAATGCGTGGGGAGCGCCCATTTTTATTCACAAATATCAAGGCCAATCAGGGTGTTGATGAAGTGATTAAAATGATTGAAAAGCTGGGCGGCCTTTAGGCTTAGGACGTGATTGTTTTAATAGGTCACAGCGTAAAATAAGAGTAATGAGAGGTTTGTCATTACTCTTATTTTTTTATCTATATGATGGCTTGAAAATAAAACAGCCTTTTGAATAAAGATATGAAATTGATCAAGGGTTGCTCAATTTAAAAAACAGAGCGCCTGAAATTAGGTTAACCTTCGGTGCGTAATTTTAATTCTTCAAGCAAAATACGATCAATTGATCCAGTGGCCTCTATTTCATAGGCTTTTTGGAAGGCTTGAACAGCTTTTACCGTGTTAGGCCCCAAAAATCCATCAGGCGTACCTGCTTCAAACCCTAACATATTGAGCATGGATTGCGCGCGCTTTACGGAGTGGCTGAAGCTATTGCTGGTTTGTACTAAGACAGGGGGCTCACTAGTAGTATTGTTTGCAGAGACATTCCCTTTTTTCATCTCATTCAGCATTTGCTGCTGATAATCGTTGATAACCACACCATTGTCTTGGGTTAAAGAGGAGGTCGTTTGCTTTAAACGCATGTCAGATGTAGCCACATTGATTTTTGGCGGTAAATTCACACTTTGATTCTTTTCTTTTGGCTGCCAATTTTTTGCAAGTAAGCTAGCATTTTTTAAATCAAACGCAGACATTTTTGCTTCTAGATCTTTTCTTAATCTTTCAGCGTCTTTATCCCCTTTTAATGCAGCATGGGAAAACCATTTATAGGCTAAAACATAGTTTTGAGGTATGCCAATTGCATCTCTATTCATGACAGCTAAATTAAATTGGCTGTCAATTAAGCCTAATTCAGCAGCTTTTATGAAAAGGCGATTGGCTTCAAGGAGATTTTTCTCCCCGCCTTTGCCAAGAAAATGAAGATAGCCAAGATCATGCATTGCATTTACATGGCCTTGCTGTTCTGCAAGGCTATAGTAATCTCTTGCGCTTGCAGCGTCTTTTTCTACCCCTATGCCTTTTTCTAAATGCTCACCAACACGGTGTTGTGCAGTTGCATTGCCTAAGTCAGCAAGGCGCTGCATCCATTTAAACGCAGATTGTTGATCACCTTTTGCCTTGAATTTTTCCGCAACATAATAAAGCGCCCCTTGATCTTTGTCTTGGGCAAGTTTTTTAATGTTAGGGGCAATAAGATCATCTGAAATATCTTGTATATCAGTAAAGCTGACTTCTTCATCTTCTTGCTTGGAAATAAATTTATCTGCTTTTTTCTGTATTTTTATAATATCTGCTTCAGACCAGCTTTTTGATGAATCGGTTATAGAGCCAAGTAAGGATGGCTCAATTGCATCTTTACTATTGCCAACATCTAATGCAACAGTGTCAATATATTCAGCAGGCTCTGGCAAGTTTTGTGTTGTCTCACTTTCCTCATCCAGTGATATAGCGCGTGGTAGCTCTTGAGTGCCCATCATACTAGGCAGCGGAAAATTATAACTTTCATTCTTTAGATCTTGAGGTATTGACCCTGTATATAACATTGTTTCTTCATCAGTAGACAGTGCGATATTTTCATTTTCAGCGCTTTTATTTTGTTGGAAAAAGATAAAGCCAGCAGCTAGAGCAAGGGTGAATAGGGATACGCCCATCAAGCTTTTTCTTGTATTTTTTTGCGCTTCTGCAGCAATTGTTGTTTTTAATGGTGCATTATCTTTATTAAGGTTTTGACGTGCTTTTGCAAGTAGAGCAGCATTACCTACTGCAATTTCACGGTTTGTATCAAGTGTTTGCTGGCTTTCAACAGGTTGAGGTGATTGTGTAAGGTGAGTTGGATTAAAGCCAAGGCCAGGTTCAATGGGGCGATGCTCTTCTTCTTGGCTTTCATCCCAGCTGATAGGTGCGTGTGAATCTCTTACTATTTTTTCGCCATGAGCTGCGGAGCTTACGGGGTTAATTGCTGCACTTGCTTCCACATAAATTTCTTCTTCGTCTGACTGCTCAATCATAAATTCTTGTGGTTGCCCAATATCAAAACTATTTATATTTGTTTCGTTTGTTTCATATGGTTGATTTGGGAAAACCTTCTCCAATGGGTCTGTGAAAGAGGAAGGTTCTTCTTTTTGCTGTTGCTCCTGAATGATTGGTTGAATATCAACATTCTCTGATAATGTTATTGGCGGATTATTATTCAAGCTTTGAGGCTCGCTAGCAGCTATAATGCCATTATAATCTGCGCTGTGGGGCTTGGCTTCTCGGTTTGGATCTAGTGCTGGGGCTCGATCTGATGCACTAAAAGTCATTGGGGAGAGTTGAGCAACGCTGGCTAGATTAGGGTCATTAAGAAGCTCTGCAACATTAATCTCATTCATATATTGATTGTCATCATCAATAGGTAGGCCTGTTGTGCCAATACTATTAAAATCATGCTCTTCATCAGTGGATGGATAGCCCATTTGCATTGCTGCATCTTCAAAATGGCCAATCGTTTTCAGGTCAATATTTTCAGGCTTAAGCACTGTGTTGTAAAAATCATCACCTTCTATTTTCACGCTATTTTCTTGTTCAATGTCAATTGTTGATTTTTTTTCACTCATAATTTCTTTGCCTAAAAGGTTCTGGCTACTTTGATGCTCATTTTTAGAGGGCGTACTATTGTTAACTTCTTCAAAATTGTCTGGTTGATCAGATTTTTCAGCTTCGCTAAAGATTGAATAGTCCTTATTTTTTATACTTGCTTGTTCAGCTTTTTCTTCATGCTTGCTTGTGTTGACCTCAGGCATTATTGAGGAAGATAAGGGGGCAACAGCCTTTTGCATGATTGGGTCTGGTTTATACTTAGTGGTTTGCAAATTGCCTTCGGCATTTTTCAGCTGTACTAATATATTTTGAACTTGGTCTGTTAGGTTTCCAAGCTTGTTTTCGATAAAATTTTGTGTGCTTTGAGCAACTTGCTTCGTTGATTCAACAGATTTATTCAGGTTAGAGATCGCCATATCTGTTTGGTCTTGTCGGGAATTAATCGAATCAAATGCTTCCTGCATAGAGTTGAGCTGATTTTCTATGTTTGAACTGGCAAACTGTGCGTTATCAATTTCAGGAAGCTGGGATTCTAATTCTACGGCATGGCTGCCATCAATATCTTCACTAGTCCCTGTTCTTACATAGAGTTCTTCAAGCTTTTGCAAAGATGATTTAATTTCTTCGAGATTATCAGCTTCATTCCGATTAGGAGCCAGTTCAGAAATAACTATTTTTATATCAGCTATATCATCGATTAACTGATGAATAACCTCTGAGTTTGTGGCGGCTTTATTATCACCTTCAGGCTGAGCTTCCTGCTCCTCCATTTTTTTTGTAAGCGATTCAACGACTAGGTTAAGGCTTTTGATATCACGACTATTAAACTCTGTTTTTGCTGTTTTAATATCTTCTGCTAATGCATTTAATGAATGCGTAATATCTCTTAAATATGAAGCTTCTTCTTGTAGAGGGCCACCAAGCGTTAGAATATCTGCGCGCAGTTGATTAATTTGCTCTTCTTGATTTGGTTCTAATTTCCAATTTTTTTGGATATCATCTAGCCGCCCCCTGAATTCGACCATGGACTCAAGAGCTGGTCTTAATTCATTAGCTTTATGATCTAAGGATAGATAGACTTTTTCGAGTTTGTCGCTGGCCGCATCAAATAAATGAGCCGATTGCTCAACTGAATTTTCTATCGTACTAGACATGCGCATCAAGCGATTTTCAAGGCGGCTTAGCCTGTCTTCAGGTTCATCTATAATATGGCCATAAATAACTTGGTCATCAATTTTTGTCAGACGGTTTTCAATTCTATTCAGCTGGTTATCAAGTTTATCTTCTTTAGGAATATTATCTATTTTGTCTTCGATAAGGCACATGCGCTTATCCATGAAGTTTTGATATAATTCTTCTACAGATGGCACGTTGCCAGTTGATCTATTTGGTGCATTATAGCTATTTATAGAGCTCTCAGCTTGCTTTTGAACTTGATTTTCATGTTCCAAAACGCTTAGGCGGTTTGCTAATACTGAAATTGCAGAGCGAGAATCATCTTTCATTTCTGTAAGCTGTGACCCTAGCCGCTCAATGGCAGATTTCATATTT
This sequence comes from Hyphomicrobiales bacterium, assembly GCA_011524605.1. Classification (GTDB taxonomy): domain Bacteria; phylum Pseudomonadota; class Alphaproteobacteria; order Rhizobiales; family WTKA01; genus WTKA01. The sequence continues at coordinate 22,386 of WTKA01000061.1, forward strand.
TTTTGAGGCACAGTCTGATTGTTTCGAAGATTTTGATCTTTCGAATCATCTTTCTGTCCCGATGCTTTATTCTTAAGTGTATTCTCACTCATTGGCGTACAAATCCGCGTATAAACTTCTTTAAATATGGCTTGGAACTAAATATCTGAGGATATGCACAAAGTAATGCATAGCTATTTATACCAAAATCATAAGTGATTATTAACCATGTGCGTAAATAACTCGTTAACATAATAAGTCTTATTACTTTGTTGTTTTTAGAGTTTGAAAACTGCTTTTTCGGATTTTTAATTTAGGGTATCGACAAAAGCTGTGAATTAGACTATAGAGTCGCGATAATCTGTTTTATAGTCCTTTTGTCGACGCTGATTAACAGCATTAGCGCGATACAGGGATTTTTTTATTAGCAAGCAAAGTGGTGTAACTATGAACCTGCTACAAGAATTAGAGCAAGAGCATCTTGCTGAACTCGAAGCAAAGCGTACAATTCCAGAATTCCAGCCTGGTGATACTTTACGCGTGAATGTTAAAGTAACTGAAGGAACACGTACACGTGTTCAGGCTTATGAAGGTGTTTGTATCGCTCGTTCTGGCGGCGGCATTCATGAGAGCTTCACTGTACGTAAGATTTCTTACGGCGAAGGTGTTGAGCGTGTATTCCCTGTTCATTCACCAAATATTGATTCTATTGATGTTGTGCGTCGTGGTAAAGTAAGAAGAGCAAAGCTTTACTATCTTCGTGGCCTTAGAGGAAAAGCTGCGCGTATTCCTGAGCGTAAAGACTGGATGCGTCAAAAGGCGAAAGAAGCTGCAAAAGCGGCTAAATAAGCTTTTCCCTTATTATATATTCTTGAAACCCATCTTGTTATAAGGTGGGTTTTATCTTTTTATAGATAAGATTAGCCTGTAACAATTAAATTACCTCTGTTTTGTTTAAAATGTTAATCTTTCTAAGCTAATTATAAAACCGCAAACTTTGCAGAAATAATGGAGCTCCAAATGAGATTTTTTATTGATACAGCTGAGATTTCAGAAATTGAAGCTCTACTTCCTTCGGGTCTTGTCGATGGTGTAACGACAAATCCTTCTTTGATTGCTAAATCAGGACAAAAAATCACAGATGTAATCGCTGAGATTTGTAAAATTGTTGAGGGTCCAGTGAGTGCAGAAGTAACGGCAACACAGGCAGATAAAATGGTTGAAGAAGGGCGCTATCTAGCAGAGATTGCAGATAATGTTGCGATTAAACTACCTCTTACCTATGATGGTCTTGTTGCATGTAACACGCTTAGTCAAGAAGGTCATATGATCAACGTAACATTATGTTTTTCGGCAAATCAGGCTTTGCTTGCAGCAAAAGCAGGGGCAACTTTCATTTCACCATTCATCGGTCGTTTAGATGACATTAATATTGATGGCATGGAATTAATCGAAGAGATTAGGGATATTTATGATAATTATCCTGATCTAGATACTGAAATATTAGCGGCCTCTATTCGTAGTGCAAATCATGTTAAGCAGTCTGCATTAGCTGGTGCTGATGTTGCAACTATTCCGCCAAAGGTAGTTAAAGATCTTGTAAAGCATCCTTTAACAGATAAAGGCCTTGAGATTTTCCTTGCGGATTGGGCAAAGACCAACCAGTCAATTCTTTAATGGTTTTTGAATGGTTAAAGATTTTGAGACATATAATTTAACCAACCAATACGACATATTGCCAATGGCTTTAGGTCTTAAAGCGCATTGGCAGCAATGGCTCTATAATCTTCAATCAGAGCGGCAACTTTCCATAAAAACCTTGGAGGCTTACCAAAGTGATAGCCTCCAATATTTTTGCTTTCAACGTGATTATCTTGGAAAAATAATAGATATTGAGGATGTAATAGCGCTCAAGCCCAGAGATGTGCGCGCCTATCTCTCTTATCTAAGAGAAAAAGGACTTGCTGTACGTTCTGTTAACAGAAAGCTATCTTGCTGCCGTTCTTTCTTTCGTTTTTTATCAAAACAAGGGTTAGCTGATGCTGGCGCTTGGGAGGCGATAAAAGGCCCTAAGCGGGCCGCACCCCTTCCCAAGGCTATCGACCATGGCGAGGCGAAAACAATTTCACTAGGCCTTGAAGCTGAACAAAATAATGTTGATTGGGTAGAATTAAGAGACAGAGCCGTTCTATCTTTGCTCTATGGCTGCGGCTTGCGAATATCTGAAGCATTATCTTTAACACTGTCTGTTATTACACCTGAAAGTGATCAATTGCGGATAGTGGGTAAGGGCAAAAAAATGCGTATTGTGCCGTTGTTGCCTGTCGTAAGAGACGGTATTTTTGCCTATATAGCCTCCTGCCCTTGGCCGCTTGACCCGCAGGGCGCTTTATTCCTTGGTGAAAAAGGCAGCGCTTTAAGCCCGCGAATCATCCAGCGAAAAATGCAATTTCTACGCGGTGCATTAGGCTTGGAAGAACATTCAACTCCACACGCGTTAAGGCATTCTTTTGCTTCTCATTTGCTCGCAAATGGCATTGATTTGCGGGTATTACAAGATTTACTAGGTCATGAAAGCTTATCTACAACACAAATCTACACAAAAGTTGATAATGAGCGTCTCATGAAAGCTTATGAAAAAGCGCATCCTCGCTCTTAACTCTTTTTCGGGTAATTTTGTCACATTGGGGTGACTTACTTAGCCTTTTCTCGTAGAGTATACATATTATATATATGCTAAACTATCTTATAAAAGGAATAGGCTTGTGGGCGTTGTAATCTCATTAGATAGAGCTCAAAAAGCGGCACCAAATTTAAAAGCACTTTTAAATACGGTCAGCAGTGAAATGCAGCAAGTAGATGATATATTAGTAAAACGTGTATCATCGCAAGTGCCCCTCATTCCTGAAATTTCACAACAACTCATTCAGTCCGGTGGGAAGAGGCTGAGGCCAATTCTAACATTAGCTGCCGCAGATATGTGCGATTATACAGGCAATGAGCATGTTAAATTAGCAGCTGCAGTTGAGTTGATGCATACAGCAACATTGTTACATGATGATGTTGTTGATGAAAGTGATATGCGGCGCGGAATCCCCACTGCTCGGAATTTGCATGGCAATCAGGCAAGCGTACTTGTTGGAGATTATATGCTTGGTCAAGCCTTTAAAATGATGGTGGAAACCGGAAGCCTTGAAGCGCTGAGTGTGTTATCTCATGCAGCGTCTGTTATTGCTGAGGGTGAAGTTTTACAGCTTGAAGCTGCTCATAATGTTGCTACTTCAGAAGATGACTATATGCAGGTCATTAGATCAAAAACAGCTGCTTTATTTTCTGCTGCTGCAGAGGTCGGCGCTATTATTGCAGATAAATCAGATGCCCATCGTGCTGCCCTACGCAGCTATGGGACAAATTTAGGCATTGCTTTTCAGTTAATTGATGATGCTTTAGATTATTCTGGCGCTCAAGCAAGTTTAGGTAAAAATATTGGTGATGACTTCCGTGAAGGTAAAATAACCTTGCCTGTCATCTTATGTTATCGCCGCGGTAATGATGAAGAGCGTGCTTTTTGGCAGCGAACTTTAGGTGAGCAAGATTATCGCGAACATGACCTTGATCATGCTTTAGAGCTTATTTTGCATTATAATACGCTTGAAGGTTGTTTTGAACGGGCGCGCCACCATGTTAGCATTGCTAAAGATGCATTAGGTCTTTTCTCTCAATCTCAGATGAGGTCTGCTTTAGAAGATGCAGCTGATTTTGCAGTAAACCGTAAATTTTGATCTTTTTAATTTTATATTGAAGAAAATTTGTGGATTTCGGTTACTCTATCTAGCGCTGTATGAAATAGTTACAGGTCAAAATAAGAAAAAACCCGCTTTTAACGAGCGGGTTTTTTTATTCAAGGTTTGATGATAAAATTAATAGCGACCATTTTTCATAAATTCAGCAAAAATATCTGCCATTGGGTTTTGTACTGAATTTTGCTGCGTGCTCTTATCTTCAAAACCTGAGTTAAATAAATTACCGAAAATATCTAATCCTGATTGAGGGGAGGTCTTTTTTGCTTGAGATCCGCCCATAAGATTGCCAAACATATTTTCTGCCATTTGACTAAATATATTGCCGCTAGATGAGGTGCTGCCACCAAAACTATTGCCTAATACCATGCCAATCATGTCATTTATCCCGCCGCTACTTGATTGTTTAGACAGGCCACCCATTAACATTGAGGCAATAAGCGGGAGCATTTGTTTGATAATGGTTTCACCAACACCAGACATGCTTGCTGCCTGTTGAGCAATTTGACGGCTCATGTCTTTACTACGGAATAAGTGGCCTAAAATCCCATTACCATCCTCAGTCATGCTGGCCTGAGATAGGTTGCTGACATTTTCAAAATAATTAAGGTGATCACCAGTTGATAAAGCTGAAAGAAAGCTGTTTAAGCTTTGTGGATCATTACTATTTTTTTCAAAGCCTTGAGAAAATGCAGGCAGAACCGCCTCTATTGAGGCACGGGTTTGTTCTTCAGTTAATTGAAATAATTGTGCTAAGTTTTGGATGCCTTGGCCATTTTGTGCTTGGGAAAGCAGGTCAAATAAATTATTCATGATAAAATCCTAAAGTAACTGATGGGCGTAGCTTATATATATAAGATTGATAATTATTTTACACTTTGAAAAACTTGAATAAGTATATGTGAAAAAAATTATCAAAATAGTATATTCTAATTACACGCTTAGATTATATCTTTTTATCTTTATTTTTAGTTTCAAGTTTTGAAATCAGAAGCCAGGCGGTGATACATCCTGCGATACCGAAAGGAATAGCGCCTATTGCTTGTCCGATTATTGTCCCTTTTGCATCATAATAGTGAGCGCCAACAAGGACGAATGGTATTGTGCCTAAAGAAGCTTTGCCCCAGTTAAATAAGGTTGCTAACCCTGCATAGCTTAATGTGTTAAAAGTAGCGTTAGCAACAAATAACACGCCGTTAAATAAGAATAAGGGGCATGCAATCCAAATGAATGCAAAAACAAGCTCTTTTGAGACGCCAGTAATAGCGAATTGCTCTGCAAGGGCATGGCGAGAAGCAATGATGATAGCGCATATGAAAACTGTATAACCGATAGCAAATAGCATGCCGCTTAGATAGGCAGATTTAACGCGATCAAATTTACCCGCCCCATAATTTTGCCCAATGATGGGTCCAATTGCGCCAGATAGAGCAAATAAAGCGCCAAATGCTACAGGAACTAGTCGGGCAATAAAAGACCACGCAGCCATTGCTTCATCGCCATATTCTGCAAGGCTGATTTGAACATATCCATTTGAAAAGGGTGTAGCGATATTAGTAAGCACGGCAGGGCCGGCAATGAAAAAATAAGGTTTTAAAGTTGATATAAGAGAGCTTTTTTGCGGAATAACCCACATTTTGTGGATGTGAATAATAACATAAAGGCCATAAGCTGCGCCTGTAAGCCGTGCAGCAACAGATGCCATGGCCGCGCCTTCGATACCTAAATCTAGAACGAAAATTAAGATGGGGTCGAGAGCTGCATTAGTAATGGCTGAAATTAGAGTGATATAGGCTGAGCGTTTGGCATCACCAACAGCGCGCGCAATGCCTGTAGAAACCATGACAATACCCATTAAAGGCAAAGTTGGTACAATAATTATGAGATAGCTATAGGCAAGATCATATGTTTTATTTGCAGCGCCCAGATAGTGTAATAATGGCGTTGCAAATACAAAAGTTAGTAAGCCAATGATCGAGAGGAGTGCAATAACATATAGGGTTGCTGAAGAAGCAATTTGCCTTGCTTTTTCCATATCACCAGCACCAACGCTTCGCGATACAAGCGCGATGGTGCCAATCATAAGGCCAACGCTTAAGGAGATGTTAGCGAATAAAATTGTTCCAGCAATGCCGAGCGCAGCTTGAATTTCTAGGATGCCCAGCTGAGATAAAAACCAAAAGTCAACAAAATCAACAAGGAAAATCGCCATAAGTCCAACAGCGGCTGACGTAGCCATAATAGCAACATGTTTTAACGTTGAACCTGTTAAAAATTTTGCTTGTGCATTGTCAGCTTTTATGCCGTTGGCCATAGCTTCTACCTGTCTTGTAAATGTTATTTATCTAATACTGTTTTTGTTTTTACTGTCGTATCGGCATTGAGCTCATAAACGATTGGAATGCCTGTACCTAGGTTAAGGCCAGTAATTTCATCAGTGCTCATGCGATCCAGTACCATCATTAAGGCGCGTAGTGAGTTTCCATGCGCCGCAACAATCACAGATTTTTCAGCCATCACTATTGGTAAAATAGTTTGAATGAAATAAGGCAGAACACGAGCAGCTGTGTCTTTAAGGCTTTCACCGCCTGGAGGAGGAATGTCGTAAGAACGTCTCCAAATATGAACCTGCTCTTCACCCCATTTTTCACGGGCATCATCTTTATTCAGACCCGTCAAGTCTCCGTAATGGCGCTCATTTAATGCTTCATGTTTAATAGGGGCAAGGTCACTTTGCTCAACACCATCTAAAATATGTCCGCATGTTTTTTGTGCCCGCTTTAAGTTAGAGGTAAAGGCAATATCAAATTTCAGGCCAGCTTTTTGAAGGCGGAGACCTGCAGCTTTGGCTTCATCAACACCTTGCTCCGTTAAATCTACATCATGCCACCCTGTAAAAAGATTTTTCAAATTCCAATCACTTTGGCCATGACGCACTAATGTTAATTGTCTCACTTGACACTCCTTCTTTAATTTTTCTGATGAATGGACTTAATATTAGAAAAAAGCAAGTCTTTGCATTATATTTTATTTTTAGGATTAAAAGCATATTCATAATATAACCTAGAAACTCTAATTCTAGTGGCAATTAATATTTATTGTAAAATGAAAGTCTAAGCGCTTAAACTTTTATTCGAATTGCTTGTAAGCAATGTTAAAATAAGCAGCTGTTAAGCTAAAAATTATCCCATTTTGCAATTCGAGCAGATTCTTTGTTGAAGAGTAGACAAAGCTGTGTTAGAGGAAGCTCGGTTTTAGCAACAATTAGATTCTTTTAAGTGAGTTAGGCGTAAGCTTAAAATTTCATATTTCACTATTGATTGATCTAAAATGTTGGTTTATTTGAAACAATGAATTAAAAAACAAAGAGAGAGAATTAGTGACAAGTCCACAATCCCAAACATCCGTTATGGCACGCCGCTATTCTACAGCTCTGTTTGAGCTTAGCGAAGAAGCTAAAGCGACAGATATTGTGTTGTCTGATTTAATAGCTTTTGCAAAATTGATTGGCGGCAATGGCGAGCTGGTTAAATTTGTAAAAAGCCCTGTTGTTGCTATTGAAGAGCAGCTTAATGTTGTCAAAGAAATATGCGCAAAATCATCTGCTAATACGTTGACAGCAAATTTTTTAGCGTTGGTAACTAAAAATGCCCGTTTAAACGCTATTGAAGAAATTATTCTAGCATTTCAGCAGCAAGTCGCTCAGGCTCGCGGTGAGGTGGTTGCTCAGGTTGTAACTGCAACAGAGCTAGCTCAAGTCCAGTCTGAAGAGCTCACGCAAATGCTCGAAAAAACTTTAGGAAAAAAAGTTCAGCTTGAACTTAATGTTGATCCAGCTATCCTTGGCGGCCTTGTTGTTCGCGTTGGAAGTAAAATGATTGACACATCTATTCGTACAAAACTTGAAAACTTGAAAATTGCAATGAGAGAGGTCGGCTAATGGATATTAGTGCCGCAGAAATTTCCTCGATTCTGAAGGATCAAATTAAGAACTTTGGTAGCGAAGCCGAAGTTTCTGAAGTTGGTCAAGTGCTGTCAGTTGGTGACGGTATTGCTCGGGTCTATGGATTAGATAATGTTCAAATGGGTGAGATGGTTGAATTTCCTGGCGGAATTCGCGGTATGGCTCTCAATTTGGAAACTGACAATGTTGGTGTTGTTATCTTTGGTTCTGACAGAGATATTAAAGAAGGCGATACTGTTAAGCGTACTGGTGCAATCGTTGATGCTCCAGTTGGTAAAGGTCTTCTAGGTCGCGTTGTTGATGGTCTTGGTAACCCAATCGATGGTAAAGGCCCTATTGAAAATGTTGAGCGTCGTCAAGTTGATGTTAAGGCACCAGGTATTTTGCCTCGTAAGTCAGTGCATGAGCCAATGCAGACAGGTCTGAAAGCTATTGATGCTCTTATTCCTGTTGGTCGTGGCCAGCGTGAGTTGATTATTGGTGACCGTCAGACGGGTAAAACAGCCGTTGCTCTTGATACGATCCTAAATCAAAAGCCAATTAACCAAGGTGACGATGAAAGCAAAAAGCTTTACTGTATTTATGTTGCTGTTGGTCAAAAGCGTTCGACTGTTGCGCAGTTCGTTAAAGTTCTTGAAGACAATGGCGCTCTTGAATATTCAATCGTTATTGCAGCTACGGCCTCTGATTCTGCACCAATGCAGTTCCTTGCGCCATTTACTGGCTGTACAATGGGTGAATATTTCCGTGATAATGGTATGCACGGTTTAATCGTTTATGATGATCTTTCAAAGCAAGCTGTTGCTTATCGTCAGATGTCTCTTCTTCTTCGTCGTCCACCCGGGCGTGAAGCTTATCCTGGTGACGTTTTCTATCTTCACTCTCGCCTTCTTGAGCGTGCAGCGAAGCTAAATGAAGATAATGGTGCAGGCTCATTAACAGCATTACCTGTTATTGAAACGCAAGCAAATGACGTATCTGCATTCATTCCAACAAACGTAATTTCGATTACTGATGGTCAGATTTTCCTTGAGACAGATCTTTTCTATCAAGGTATTCGTCCTGCGGTTAACGTTGGTCTTTCAGTTTCTCGCGTTGGTTCATCTGCTCAAATTAAAGCAATGAAGCAAGTGGCTGGTAAGATTAAAGGTGAATTAGCGCAGTATCGTGAGATGGCAGCTTTCGCTCAGTTTGGTTCTGATCTTGATGCCGCGACGCAAGCTTTGCTGAACCGTGGTTCACGTCTTACAGAATTGTTGAAGCAACCACAGTTCTCTCCTTTGAAAGTTGAAGAGCAAGTTGTTGTGATTTACTGTGGTGTGAATGGTTATTTAGATGACCTTCCATTAGACCGCGTGCGTGCATTTGAAGAGGAATTCCTAGGCTTTATGCAAGAGAAGCATATGGCTGTTTTAGATGCAATTCGCACTGAGCAAAAACTATCCGATGATACATCAGCTAAACTTAAAGATGCTGCTGATGCTTTCAAGAAAACATTTGCTTAAATTTAATGAGTGTAGAGGATCTCTTCTACACTCACTCGTTTAGCTGCCCAAAGTCCGATAAATAGGTATAATATGGCAAGCCTTAAAGAATTAAAAACTCGTATTTCTTCAGTCAAAGCGACGCAGAAGATTACCAAAGCAATGCAAATGGTTGCATCTGCAAAATTGCGCAAAGCGCAAGAGGCGATTACTGCAACGCGTCCTTATGCTGAACGCATGGACACTGTTTTAGGTAATTTAGCTGCTGGTATGCAAGCTGAAGGTGATGCGCCAAAACTTCTTGCTGGTACAGGGGAAGATAAAGTTCATCTTCTTGTTGTTGCAAGTGCTGAGCGTGGTTTATGTGGTGGTTTTAATACATCAATCGCAAAGATTGCACGTGAACATACTCTTGATCTTCAAAGTCAGGGTAAAGAAGTTAAAATATTATGCGTTGGCAAAAAAGCTGCTGACGTATTGCGTCGCGAGTTTAGCGACATTATGCTTGACACAATTGAGTTGAGAGACGCAAAGCAGATAGAATTTAAGCATGCCGCTACCGTTTCGGATAAAATATTTGAAATGTTTGAGGCAGGTGAATTTGATGTCTGTTCTTTATTCTATGCAGAGTTTAAATCTGTAATTAGTCAAATCCCTACACGTCAGCAGCTTATTCCTGCTGACATTCCTGCGGTTGAAGCAGAAACTGGTTTAGATGTTCAATATGAATATGAGCCAGATGAGAATGAAATTTTGGCAGATCTTTTGCCACGCAATATTTCATTCCAAATTTTTAAAGCTTTGCTTGAAAATGCTGCTTCAGAACAGGGCGCGCGCATGAGTGCAATGGATAACGCAACGCGCAATGCAGGCGACATGATTAATTCTCTAACGCTGACTTATAATAGAACGCGTCAGGCAATTATTACAAAAGAACTTATTGAAATCATCTCTGGCGCTGAGGCGCTGTAACTAATAGTCTTTGCAGATAGACTGCAGAGTATGTGAGGTAAAAATGGCTGGTAAAAAAGCAGTAGGTCGCATTACACAAGTGATTGGTGCGGTTGTAGATGTTCAGTTTGATGATCATCTTCCTGAGATTTTAAATGCATTAGAAACGGATAATCAGGGCACGCGCCTTATTTTAGAAGTTGCTCAGCATTTAGGTCAAAACACAGTTCGCACAATTGCGATGGACTCAACTGAGGGTCTTGTGCGTGGTCAAGAAGTTTCAGACACAGGCGCAGCAATTTCAGTGCCTGTAGGTGCTGGTACGCTTGGGCGTATTATGAATGTTGTTGGTGAGCCAATTGACGAAGCTGGCGATATTCCTTTTGAAGCAAAGCGCGCTATTCACCAAGATGCACCAGAATTTATTGAGCAATCAACAGAAGCTGAAATTCTTGTAACTGGTATTAAAGTTGTTGATCTACTAGCCCCTTATGCAAAGGGTGGTAAAATTGGTCTATTCGGTGGTGCCGGTGTTGGTAAAACAGTTCTAATCATGGAATTGATTAACAATATCGCGAAAGCGCACGGTGGTTACTCTGTATTCGCTGGTGTTGGCGAGCGTACACGTGAAGGTAATGACCTTTATTATGAAATGATTGAATCTGGCGTTAACAAAGAAGGTGGCGGCGAAGGTTCTAAAGCTGCCCTCGTTTATGGTCAGATGAATGAGCCACCCGGAGCCCGTGCTCGTGTTGCTCTAACAGGCCTCACAATTGCGGAAAATTTCCGTGATGAAGGTCAAGACGTTCTTTTCTTCGTTGATAATATCTTCCGCTTTACACAAGCTGGTTCTGAAGTATCAGCTCTACTTGGTCGTATTCCATCAGCTGTGGGTTATCAGCCTACACTAGGTACTGATATGGGCGCGATGCAGGAACGTATTACAACAACGACTAAGGGTTCTATTACATCAGTACAGGCCGTTTATGTACCAGCCGATGACTTGACAGATCCAGCACCTGCTTCAACATTTGCTCACTTGGATGCGACAACAGTTCTTAATCGTTCTATTGCGGAAAAAGGTATTTATCCAGCGGTTGACCCACTTGATTCAAATTCTCGTATGATGGATCCAGCAATTGTTGGTGAAGAGCATTATAATGTTGCTCGTCAAGTTCAAGAAATCTTACAGCGTTATAAAGCCCTTCAGGATATTATCGCTATTCTTGGTATGGACGAATTATCTGAAGAAGATAAGCTTACAGTTGCGCGTGCACGTAAAATTGAACGCTTCCTTTCTCAGCCATTCTTTGTTGCGGAAATCTTCACTGGTTCTCCTGGTAAGCTTGTTTCTCTTGAAGACACGATTAAAGGCTTTAAAGCGCTTTGTAACGGTGATTATGATCACCTACCAGAAGCTGCTTTCTACCTTGTTGGTAATATTGATGAAGCAATTGAAAAAGCTGAAAAAATGGCTGCTGAAGCAGCATAAAATGTCTCATACTCCTATATTCTCTTAAAATATAGGAGTATTAATTTTTTGATTTTGGAAAGACTTAAAAATGGCTGATAACTTTACATTTGATCTGGTATCACCAGCAAAAGTTTTATTTTCAGAACCTGTAAAATCTGCTGTAATTCCTGGTTCATCAGGATATTTTACAGTTTATGCCAATCATGCTCCTACAATTTCAACTTTAAGCCCAGGTATTATTTTAGTTGAAACTGAAAATAATGAAAATAAAGACGTTTTTGTTAAGGGTGGTTTTATTGATGTTACTCAAGAAAATGTAACGCTCCTTGCTGAAGATGCAAAAGCTGTTTCTGAATTAACTAAAGAAGAGCTTGAGGCAGCGATAGATCAGCTCGCAGTTGAATTAGAAGCTTCGAAGGATGAAGATTTGAAAATTAAAATTCAAGATCATCTTGCCCAGCTTAAAATTGTTGCTGAGCAGATCTCTAATTAATATTTCTTATATATTTAAATTAAAGCCCTATTGTTTAGCGACAATAGGGCTTTTTTATTGAAAGAGGATTTATAGGTTTCGGCTTTGCTTACTTGCTTCGTTCGCGCGCTCTTATCGTGGTCTCATCGCCTGCCTAGAATAACAAAAGAAAAAACAAAAAACTTTTCCCGGAATTTCGTTAGAAATATCAGGGATCGCTATCGTTTGAAGCTCTTCGCTTTACTGTGCATTATGCGGCTTAATCACGTATCAAGTGCGGGGGCAGTATGTTGTTATTTTAGAAGAATAAAAAGATGATTTTAGTCATTTGCAAGTACCACTGCATGAGGGAGCTTATGCTTCGTATTCAATCAGATATGGACAAAGTGAATTCTCGTTAGTGGCCTAACAATCGCAAAAATACCCCGTATCAAATACGGGGTAGGTATAAGCTATGTATAAGCAACATTTGATTATATAATGGGTTGATAGATGGTTTTCTAGCCTAGTTCTCATCCAATACAACCACATATTTGGATTAGATTTAGTCCTAATCGGATTTAATATTTAACTTATTAGCTTTTTCTTCATTCCACCACCATGTACTGACCCCTGTTCCATATTTAGGGGTTTGATCAGGGCGGTCAAAAACATCCCAATAGGCGACGCGCTCTACATCAATATACCAGTTTGGTATCCAAAAATGATTGACGCGCCACACTCTATCAATGGCCATGAAAATGGCGTGCAATTCTTCTCGGGTCTTTGCCTCAGGAATTTTTTCTGAAATTGCATCCATGATAGGGTTTTTAATACCCGCTAAATTATAAGAATTTTCTTGGTCTGCATAGCTACTGCCCCATAGTTGCTCTGAACTTTTGCGCGGGGTGAGGCTAATGCCGAATCCACCAGTAATCATGTCATAATCAAATATTTTTCGAATACGAACATATTGGGCAGGATCCATTCTTTGTAATGTAAGTTTAACGCCTATTTTCTCTAAATTTTCTTTATAGGGTAGAAGGTAGCGCTCAGTAGTTGCCCCTACATAAGGGTGGCTGATTTCTAATTTTAACCCAGCAGCATTTGTACGGATACCATCTTTAAGCTCAAAGCCTGCTGCTTTCAGTAATTTTGTTGCTTTACGTAGCTGTTTGCGTAAACGGCCCGATCCATCTGTTTGCTCAGCTTGCCACGGCTGCTCCAAAATATTATCAGGAAGTTGATCTAAATAGGGAGCCAAAATCTCTTTTTCTAAGTCTGATGCAATTCCTGTTGCCATATAGGGCGCGTTCTGGAAAAAGCTATGCGTTCTTTTATATTGCCCATAAAAGAGGTTTTCATTTGTCCATTCAAAATCAAACATTAATGAGAGAGCTTCTCTAACGCGTATATCTTGAAAAACAGGGCGCCTTAGGTTGAAGAAAATACCCTGCGTTCCTGTAGGGCTCGCATCTGGTAGCAGTTCTTTCACGACATCATTGCGTTCAACCGCTGGAAAATCATATTTTGTTGCCCAGTTTTGTGAGGAATTCTCCGATCTAATAAGATATTCACCAGCTTTAAAAGCCTCAAAGGCCACTGTAGTGTCCCGATAAAATTCAACGCGAACTTTTTTGAAATTAGCAGTGCCCTTAGCGATTGGGACTTCATCTTCCCACAAATTATCACGTCGGATATATTCAATAAATTTACCGGGTTCAAAATCTCCAACTGTGTAAGTGCCGGATGCAAGGGGTTTTGTTAGGTCTGCTTTTGTAAAATCATGTTCTGTATAAAAAGCTTTAGATAAAATAGGGATGCCAATCATACCAAGCTTATCATTTTGAGATGTATTTGGCTGAAAACGCAGTTCAAATGTTAAATCATCGATTGCCTTTGCGCTTTCCATTTTTTCTAAAATACGCTTGAAAAGAAAATATCCTTTTTCCAGCAATAAATTATAAGAAAAGGCAACATCTTCAGCTGTTATTTGCGTGCCATCAGCGAAAGTCGCATAATCTCTTAAATTAAAACGCCAGCTATTGCCATCTTCTGCAACATCAATTGTTTCTGCAAGCAAGCCGTAGACAGCATCTGCTTCATTGCCATTTCCGCCCATTAAGGTGGTGAATAAATAGCTATCGATGAGTGCGGGTGCTTCATTTTTATCAATCAAGCCGTTTAGCGTATCAAAAGTAGATCCTGATTGATTGAAACGCGAGGAGCTTGGAGTGACAATATTTTTGCCTGCGATTGGTGCATTTGGATTAACATAATTTAGATATTTAAAATCAGCAGGCAACTCTAAGTCGCCAAAGACAGAAAGGCCATGGGTTCTCGTAAAGCCTTCAGGAACTGATGAAGCATGAGTGAGTGATGCAATGGGCGATAAGGCTGCAGTAGCAGCAATTGCGCCCCCTGTTTTTAACATCGTACGACGGGTAAAACCAGTTGGAAGTGTTGGCATAATTTTCCTCATGTTCAATGGTTAGCTATATATATATCTATAAAATTTAGGCTATTTGTTTTTTATATTTCCCTAACAATATGACTTTTTTTTATCTATGCCGCAATATCATTTGTTAAAATAGATTTTTATTCAAGTGTTACATGAGCTCTTTCTGATAAAATACTGTTTATAAATAAAAAACTGCACCCTCACAAATTGCGGAGGGGGTGATTTGTCAGTACAACTAGTACTTTTTTATTTAGTCGCTTTGTGCTATTTTTGCTGCTGCAATTGCTTTTTCAAAGCCGTGTAAACGCTTATAGATTGACATGAGCTCTACAATTGTTCCCCAGCTATTTACCAAAAATTGGAAGCTTTCTTCTACTTTGCCAAATGCGCGTAAAATTTGGTTCATAACGCCTAGAGTGATCGTGCCTGAAACAATCGTTGGTCCAAGGGCAATATAAGGAATCATGACGGACAATTGTAGATATGACCATTTTGCAATATCAAAATACATGTAATGCAGATAGAGGCGATAATAATTTTTTCTCACATTGCTAAATAGCTCTGCTATAGAGGGCGGCTCAGCTCGCTCTTCATGGTCTTCACCTAAGACAAGCTCTTTTCGATAGGCCGCTTCCACTTTTTGATTATTAAATTCAAGTCCAGGAAGCTTTATTCCTACAATAGCTAATAGGAGAGTGCCAAAGACGCTGGATAAAATTGCAACAAAGACGAGGGCTTGATCTACAGGCCCTATCCAAGGCAATTCTGTGATATGTTCACTCATGCCCCATAAAATTGGCATAAAAGCAAATAGCGTTAAAATAGAGCGTAGAAAAGCAACACCCAAGCCTTCTACAATACGGGCAAAGCGCATCGTATCTTCTTGCACCCTTTGTGATGCTCCTTCTATTCCTCGTACTAAATGCCAGTTTGACATATAATAGTCATTCATTGCGGTGCGCCATCGGAAAACATAATGCCTAATAAAAAATTCTAGTAAAACGGCAATAACAATAATTAGGGCAGCAATTTCAATAAAGGTTATGCATTTTGCTAAAAATTCATGAAATTCTACAGCATTTGGTGTTGCAAGCGCTTTTTGGATTGTATCATAAAAGTCACCAAACCATTCGTTGATTTTAACATCAAGCTGCACCTTATACCAAGTTACAATTAATATTAAAGCGGTACCAGCAATAGACCATGTGAACCATTTGGGGTTTGCAAAAAATGAACGAAACATTTCAGCCTCTTATAAAGGTTAATATTGAGTATCAATATGCAAGAGGATTTTGAAAATAGCAAATAAGTAGTTGCTGATAGAGACAAAAAAAACTGCACCCTCAATGAAAGTGCAGCTCTTTATATACTTAAAATTTATAGATCTAAATCAAAATTATTCTGCCGCTGCAGGAAGATCCGCGGGCGTTGAGGATAGGCTACGCAAGTATGCGATAACTGCTGCGCGGTCTTCATCTTTCCTAACGCCTGCAAAGCCCATTGATGTTCCTTTTGCAAAATCTTTTGGTTTTGTTAGGAAAGCAGATAGATTTTCATAAGTCCAATTTTCAGAGGATAGAGCTGATAATGCGCCTGAATATTTATAATCTGAAATTGATGCGATTGGGCGGTTCAAAATATTCCAAAGATTAGGACCTGCTTTTGCGCCTGCGCCTTCTTCTACCGTGTGGCAAGCAGCGCATTTTTTAAACACTTTTTCGCCGCTAGCAATATCTGCTGATGCGACCATAAACACAGCTTGATCGATTTGCTCACCTTCTTCTTCATCTGTAGAAGCTGTTTCAGTGACTTCAATCACATAGCCTGGTTTTTCAGCTTTTTGAGAATAAATACTGCTAGAAAAATCCGTCATTGCCATAATGAAAATGATAGCAACAAAAATTGGTCCAAAAATCTTTGAAAGCTCAAATGAGTTCATAATAGTCCTCTTGCGGCGTTAGTTAGGTAATAAGCATTACCTGAAAATAATTAAACAATCGATAAGCACATACTGGCGATAAGTTCAAGATAGACTTAGTCAAAAGTGATTATAATATCGTTGCTTAGCCTGTGTTTTTGGTGAAATATGGCAATATGCCGCAACACTTGCTACTGTATCTGCCTGTGAAACAAGCCTTTATGACTTTGATTTTCAAATCGTTTATTTATAAGATTCTATTTAAATATTGATAGAATTTAAGGTGAGACCATGCGCGAAATCGTTCTGGATACGGAAACAACAGGTTTTGATCCTGCTACAGGTGATCGTATTGTCGAAATTGGTGCTTTGGAGCTCATCAACCATATTCCAACAGGGGAAAGCTTCCATGTTTATATTAACCCTGAGCGTCCTATGCCTCAATCAGCTTTTGAGGTTCATGGGCTTGGGGATGATTTTTTAAAAGACCAACCGCTTTTTGATGCGGTTGCCGATGATTTTGTTAGCTTTATCGCTTCTGATCCGCTTATCATTCATAATGCTAGCTTTGATATGAAATTTTTAAATGCTGAATTGAAAATGTCGGGCAGGCCTATCATTACAGAAAATGAAGTTATTGATACTTTAATGATTGCAAGGCGTAAATTTCCCGGCGGGCGAAATAGCCTTGATGAATTATGCCGCAAATATAATGTTGATAATTCAGGCCGTACTTTACACGGGGCTTTGCTTGATTCTGAGCTATTAGCTGAAGTCTATATTGAGTTGATTGAAGCACGGCAAACAGGGCTAGATCTTAATCAAAATGTCACTGTTAAAACTGGGGAAGCAAAGGTTGAAAAAATAGCTTATAACGTTGATGTGAAAAACTTGATAACGGCTGAAGAGCAAGAAAAACATGAAGCTTTTATTCAGACAAGAATTGGTGATAAGGCGCTTTGGAATGTATGAAGGTTTATTTTCAATAAAATGACATTTAAGGTTGATAATTTTCAATATTCATATAATTGTAAATTCTAATTATTCTAAAGATGATTGGAAGTGCAATGAAAATAATTTCTTTTTTAAAAAAATATAAATATTATTTAATTCCATTCATCGTTATTTTAGCACTCATTTCAATTTTACCAAAAATTAATGCTGTACTTGCCCTAGTCACGCCACCTGAATTGCCAAAAGCGCAAGCTGCAAAGAAAATTGAAAATTTACAGCAAAATTGGAATTGGGATGTAAGCCATCGTTTTCACCATGAAAGCCAAGGAACGAATACATTTCCTGTCCCTGTTGAATGGTTTGTTGCCTTAGAACAACCGCTTTCTTCGCCTCTTGGATTGTTATTCCCGGGCGTTGATAAAAACCTATTTGTGGATCAAAAATATTTAGGTCGTATGGGCTTTTTGCCGAGTGAAAAATCAAATAAAAATCTTTATAATTTACCAATTGGCTTTGCTACAACGCCTTTCCAGCATATTGCAGGTCTTGATGATGAAGTAACATCTGTTGGTTTTACTTGCGCTGCTTGTCATACAGGTAGCCTGACCTATGATGATGTGGAGTATATTGTTCAGGGCGGCCCATCGCGCGCCGATTTAGGTCTATTCCAAGCCTCACTTGCAACTTCATTAGCGCAAACATTAGTCACGGCAAAGCTTCCAATGCCAAACAGGCGCTTTACCCGTTTTGCAAAACGCGTTTTAGGTGAGCAATATTCATCTTCTACAAAAGCTGAATTATTAAAGCAGATGACAGCCGTTGCTATGGCCGCGAAAGCTGGCATTTCAGATCCTGTTCAGGTCACAGAAGGCTATGGACGTCTTGATGCTCTTAATCGCATTGGTAACCAAGTTTTTGCTAAAGATTATGACCGTAAAGAGAATATTGCTCCTATAACAGCGCCTGTTAATTATCCGCATATCTGGACTGTATCTTGGTTTGATTGGGTGCAATATGACGGCTCAATCATGCAGCCTATCATTCGCAATACGGGGGAGGCGTTAGGTGTTGCCGCTTCCCTTGATTTTAATTCTCCCATGGGCAAAGGGCGTTTTTCATCTTCTGCTTCTTTAGAAAATTTAAGTTGGATGGAAAATGCATTAAGCGGAAAAACGGCAGATAATCAGAATTATTCGCCTTTTAAAGCGGGTAAATTTGAAGGTTTGTTAGCACCTAAATGGCCTGACGCATTTAAGAAAATTGATGTGGCTTCAGCTGACAAAGGTAAGGCGCTTTATGAGGCTAATTGTAAAGGTTGTCATTTACCTGCAACAAATACATCGCAATTTTGGTCGGATGATGTTTTCAAGAAAATCAAATGGTATGATAAGAATGGTCAGGCTAAATACACCAAGGATCAATATATTGACCTTAATGTTATTCCTTTAGAGAAGATAAGAACCGATCCGAGCCAGTCGCAAATCTTAGCAAATAGAAGCGTTAATACGAATAAGCTAGGCGACAGCAATGCTCTAGGCCTTGAAACTTATGTATGTATTCCTCAAAAAAAGCAGCTTTATGGGGAGCGGAAAGCTAATGCGGTTGATCAAGAAACTCGCGTCATTGGTGAGGGGGAATATGACCTTATTACTGTTAAAGTAGAGGATAGTTCGGTAGTTAAATTTGCGCTTGCATTAGGTGCCGTCGTGCAAGAAGTGAATGATGAATGGTTTAAGGCAAATTATATCCCTAAAAAAGATCAACCTAAGTATGAAGGGGAGCAACCAAATTGTTTGCAAGCAAATGGCGGCTATAAAGCAAGGCCTTTGAATGGCATATGGGCGACAGCACCATTTTTACACAATGGTTCTGTGCCAACCCTTGATGATTTGCTAAAGCCACAATCAGAACGCCCGCAATATGTGTTGCTTGGCCCTTCTGAGTTTGATGTGGACAAGGTTGGTCTGAAGCAGCCTACAAAAATTGATCCTTCATCTACTGGCTACGAAGATGGTTATTTTGTTTTAGATACAAAAATCATAGGCAATTTAAATACAGGTCATGAGTTTGCGGGTGAAGATAAACCGGGTAGCCTCGGTAAAAAATTTACTGAGCAAGAGCGTAAGGATCTGATTGAATATCTAAAGACGTTATAGGCTTTATAAAGTCTTGAAAAATATAAAGCCTCGTATCTTTTGAAGATGCGAGGCTGTTTTATATTATAGGCTATAGGCGCCTTCTTCATTGAGGCCGAAGAAAAAGCTTTTGCTGCAAAATTCACATGTCATATCAATTTTACCGTCTTTTAGCATGTCAGATAGCTCTTCATTAGAAAATTGTTTGAGCAGAGACAGACATTTTTCTTCAGAGCATTGGCAAAAGCGAGACATGGGAACAGGCTCAGAGAGCTCTAAGTCAAACTCATTGAACAGGCGATAGAGGACGGTAATTGGGTTAACATTTGGATCTGTCAGTTCATCTGGCTTGATTGTTGCCGCCAATGTCTTTGCTGTAACCCAGCCATCATCTTCTTCGGCGTCGCTATCCTCTTCCTCTTTGCCTGAAGGGAGATCTTTAATAATAGCTTCCCCTGCCGCAGGTAAATGCTGCAAAATAAGGCCACCACCTACCCACTGGGAAGTGTTGCCTAAATTTTGCTCGAGCGTTTCTAGGTGAATGCTTGTGGGCAATTGTTCTGATTGATGAAAATAGCCTTCTGCAGCGCTAGCTAAATTATCGCCTTCAAGGGGAACAACACCTTGATAGCGGTTCATATGCTGGCCTTGATCAATGGTGAAAACCAGTTGACCGCCCCCAATCAATTGGGTTTGCTCTAATGCTTCATTTTCATCAATATCTGAAAATTTAGCACAAGCCCGAATGCCACCAGGGGTTTGAAAGTCTGAGACCATTAAAGAAATTGGGCCGTCGCCTTGTAACTGAATTGTAAAACGGCCTGTAAACTTTAAGCTTGTGCCTAAAAGACCACCTAAAAGAGAGGCGTTGCCTAATAGTTTTGAAACAGGAAGGGGGTATCCATGCTGCTCGATAATTTCTGTCATAACCGCGCCTAATCGAATAAAGCGCCCCCGTATATTTAAGGCTGGAATATGAAAGCTTATAACTGCATTTTCCAGATTTTCTGATGCAAAGATTGGCATATCTTCTATTTTCTTTTGATTAGAAGAAGCTTCAGACATGGTATTCCCTTAATATAATAAAATATATGATTGGTATATTATGATTTTTTCAAAAGCCAAGCCAAGATTGCTTTTTGAATATGCATTCTATTTTCAGCCTCATCAAATACAACGGAGCGGTGACCATCAATCACATCCGCGCTCACCTCTTCCCCTCTATGGGCCGGAAGGCAGTGCATGAATAGTGCGTCATCTTTGGCGTAGCTAAATAAATCATTTGTGATTTGGAACGGGGCTAATATCGCTGTGATATCAGTTGCAAAATCATCACCCATAGACTCCCAAACATCCGTAACAAAACAATCAGCATTTTTTGCCGCTTCAACAGGGTCATGCGTGACAATGATTTTACTACCTGCGTTGATTAAAGGGGTTGTTTCATCAGCGCTTGGCGCCATTTCCTTAGGACAAGCAATTCGTAATTCAAAACCAAAAATATGAGCCGCTTGCATTAAAGAGCGTGTTACATTGTTGTAAGGGCCAAACCATGACACTATTTTGCCTTTCACATCGCCTCTATGCTCTTGATATGTTAATATATCCGCTAATATTTGGCAGGGATGCTCCATTTTTGTAAGGCCATTAATCACAGGCACATCAGAATGACTTGCAAGTTCAAGTAAATCATCATGATCTAAGATGCGGATCATAATGGCATCAATATAGCGCGATAAGACACGGGCTGTATCTGCTATTGTTTCGCCGCGCCCAAGCTGCATGTCCCCTGGCGCGAGGGTAATGGTTTCCCCTTCGAGTTGGCGCATGGCAACATCAAAAGAAACACGAGTTCTTGTGGACGGGCTTTCAAAAATCATCGCTAAGATTTGCCCTTTTAGGCTATAATCAGCGTCAACATTTAAGCGATCTTTTTTCATTTCGGCTTTAAGATAAGAAGCCAGCGCTAAGATCTCATTTAATTCTTCTAGGGAAAAATCATTTAAAGATAAAAAATGCTTTGCCATGGGAATTTCCTTATTTTCAATGGCATTAAAAAAGTAAAATAGATGAGCTATATTTTAAATATAATTGCTGTTGCTTATAACTCATCTAGAGAATTTGCTTATTGAGCTGCTTTTTCCAAAATAGAAATGGCTTCGTCAATATGTGTCTTCTCAATTATGAGAGGAGGCAAGAGGCGTAGAACATTTTCGCCAGCTGCAACGGTAAGAAGCTTGTCTTGCCTTAGCTTGTCAACAAAAGGCCGCACATCAACATTGCTTGCAAGCTGAATGCCGCGCATTAGCCCTTCACCACGAAGCTCTACATAGGTTTTTGGGTAGCTATCGACCAAAGAAGCCAGCCTTTGTTGGAAGTAAGACGATATATTTTTTACATGGTCAAGAAAGTCACTATCCAATATAATATCGAGTACGGCATTACCAACCGCCATTGCTAGTGGATTGCCGCCATAGGTTGACCCATGACTTCCTGCCTGCATGCCCAAAGCGGCTTCTTCAGTTGTTAAACAAGCGCCTAAAGGAAAGCCGCCGCCGATGCCTTTGGCAATCGCCATAATATCAGGCTTAACGCCTGCAGCTTCATGGGCAAATAAAAACCCTGATCGACCAACACCGCATTGTACTTCATCAAAAATGAGCAATATATTATGCTCATCACAAAGAGCTCGTAAACCTTGTAGGCATTGCGGAGGAACAGCGCGAACGCCGCCCTCGCCAGAAATAGGCTCAATAAGAATAGCAGCTGTCTCATCTGTTATAGCAGCTTTAAGTGCATCATGATCGCCCGGCTTGACTTGGTCAAATCCTTCCATCACAGGGCCAAAGCCTTCAAGATGCTTTGCTTGTCCACCTGCTGCAAGTGTTGCAAGCGTTCTACCGTGAAAAGCGCCTTCGAAGGTGATGATGCGGTATTTTTCAGGTTGCCCTTTTGCATGAAAATATTTCCGTGCCGTTTTAATTGCACATTCCATCGCTTCAGCGCCTGAATTTGAAAAGAAAACCTTGTCTGCAAAGCTCATATCTGTAAGCCTTGTTGCCAGCTTTTCTTGGGCTGGAATTTGATACATATTAGATATATGCCATAAGGCATCGGCTTGCTGTTTTAAGGCGTCAACAAGGTGAGGGTGGCAGTGGCCTAATAAATTCACCGCAATGCCAGCTGCAAAGTCAAGATATCGTCGGTCATTTCCATCAAATAAATATACGCCTTCACCCCGCTCAAACCGATATTGTGAACGTGGGTATGTATTCATTAATGATGGAACATTATAACTCATCTCTTCCTCTAAAATAAAAAAGGCCGTGAGACCTATTCACACGACCACTTTTACTTATGCCTTTATTGCGTGAAAAGGTCAATCTTTTTTCATCTGCACACCTTTAAGAAGATTTATCTCTCTTAACACTTATCAGTAAGCGGGTGAATTTAGTCTTGATTTTATTAAAATTTGTATAAATAGCGTCTGCATTCAGAATTTAACGATAATTTTCGAATCAATGCAAAAAAGTATGGAAAATTCCTTAAGGACAATGTAGAGGTGGTTGCGCTGGAACACAGTTTCAGCTTAAATAAACTAGTCATAATGAACTTGCCTTAAGTTAGCCTCGTCCTCCTTGCAGCTAATTATAATAGGTAAGGTATAAAAAATAATGGAGATGGCATGAGCTGGACAGATGAACGAGTAGAGCGCCTAAAGAAAATGTGGGCCGAAGGATTAACTGCCAGCCATATAGCAAAAGAATTAGGTGATGTTACTCGCAATGCTGTTATTGGTAAGGTGCACCGTCTTGGCCTTTCGGGACGTGCTAAAAGCACTCGTAAGCCAGTTAAACGCACTGTCAAAACCACAAATGCCGCAACAATTGCAAAAACAGAAACAGTGCAAGCGCCAATCCCCCAGCCTTCTCCCACTATTGCTGTTGGTAATACAGCGCTGAAAAGTGAAGTTATGCTCCAGCCAGCAGCTATGCCACAGCGTCGTCAAGTTGAAGAGCTTATTATCCCACTTCATCAACGCGCCTCTATTTTACAGCTTAATGAACATCGTTGTAAGTGGCCTATTGGCGACCCAACGCAACCAGATTTCCATTATTGCGGTCGTCAGAAAGACCCTGCAAAGTCCTATTGCGATCACCATTGCGGCGTTGCTTACCAAAGCCAAGATCGTAAGCGCTAATTTCTCTAGCCTTTTATCAAATTAAAAATAATGAGTTGATCGATGCAAATTATCAATGAGTTTAGCGATATTGCAGATCAATTTGATGCTGTTTTATGTGATGTATGGGGTGTGATCCATAATGGTAAGCGCCTTTATGATGGGGTGAAAGCGCCTCTTGCCCAGTTTAAGCAAGCTGGCAAGCCTGTGGTTTTGCTCACAAATGCCCCGCGCCCGCCGCAAGATGTTAAAATTCAAGTTGGTGGTATGGGGCTAGATACAGATTGTTATGACGATATTGTAACATCAGGCTATGTAACCCAAACTTTAATAGATGATCTTGGCGACAAGCCTATTTTTCATCTAGGGCCTGAGCGCGATCGCAGCTTATTGCAAAAGCAGCTCGGGCAATTAACCGCTTTGGAAGAGGCTAAGGCTGTTGTTTGCACAGGGCTTTTTGATGATACATATGAAACGCCCGATCATTATAATGAAATGCTTTCTGATATAGCTGAGCGGCAACTGCCCTTTATCACCGCCAATCCTGATCTTGTCGTTGATCGCAATGGCACGATGATTTATTGCGCGGGTGCATTAGCAAAGCGGTTAAGTGAGCTAGGCGGCAAACCGATATTATCAGGCAAGCCTTATAGTGCAGTTTATGAAAAAAGTTTGGAAGTGATTGCTGAACAAGCAGGTAAAGATATTCCAAAAGAAAAAATTCTCTGCATTGGCGATGGCCTAATGACCGATGTCAAAGGGGCTTTGGATAATGATTTCCCATGCCTCTTTGTTTTTGGCGGCATTCATAAAGCTGATATTTTGCCAAATGGCAGCTATAGCGAAGCAGGCGCTCAATCTCTCTTTGCTGAAATAGGCCGTATTCCAGATTTTGGCATTGAAAGTTTAATTTAATTTAATCTGGATTTTTAGTTTTAGCTTTAAACATTACGTAGATAAAAGCGAATTACATGATACACGATGCTGATCATTATAAATTGGCATGGAGTTTATAATCTCATATTAACAAAAATATAAAAAAACTGCCCGCATTGATCAAATGCAAGCAGCTTTTATTCTTTGATATTATTTATAATAGCGCTTATTAATTTGCTTGCGC